>CAKOMC010000013.1 GCA_934096535.1 uncultured Bacilli bacterium
AGAAAAGGAGGTGAATCTATGATAAATTTTGCCAAAAACAATATGGAAAAGGAAGTGATGATTAATGAAAAGCAAGAGAGAAATAGAGAGAACTTTAAAAGAAAATAAAGGAGCCGATTTTGTTTTACCTATGACTTGGGATGTAATGTTCGAGCAAATTTTCATTTCTGAGGAAGCCATGCCTTTACTTGAGTGTATCATTTCAATATTTGGCAATGTTAAAATTGAAGATGTTAAGGGTAAGGTTAGATTGTTACCAAATGAATTAAAACAAGTATCGGCAAAAGATACGAGAAGTAAAAGCGATATAATTGCTGATTATTTTAAAGATGAAAAAAATATTAATAAATATATTGTGGAAATGAATTCCTCACAGACAATGCCTTGGCGTAATGTCTTCTATGCTTATAAAGTAGCAGGAGGTGGTATTTCTATTAATGATGATAAATATGTTAAGGCTTACGACACTATCTTAATTGATTTTAACACATTCGCCAATAACGAAAATGATTTAATAGAAATGATTACTATGCGTTATAAAAATGGTAAAATCTTTGATGATAGTACTAAAATATTCGAAGTAAATATGGCAAAAGCTAAAGATATGAGTTATAATTATGCCGATAAGCAAGAGGAACAAGTGGCCATAATTTGTAGAATGTTTATGACTACCAGTTCACTTGAGTTGGATAAGGAGTCGAATAAACTTATGAGCAAAAAAGATACGGAAAAATTAGTTAGTCGTGCCAAGGAATTATCGAGTGATGATGGTTATATTAGACTTTTTAATGAAGAAGAAAATTATAAGGAGCTGATTCGTAATACTGAGTTAGCAGAAGCTCATGAAAAAGGCAAACTAGAAGGCAAGTTAGAAGGCTCTGAAGAAAGAGCATTAGAAATTGCTAAAAAGTGTTTAGAAAAAAACATGAATATTGATACAATTGCAGAACTAACCGGCTTATCAATTGAAGAAATCGATAAATTAAGAAAAGAAGCTTAGCAAATAATTGCTTTAAAAAATGTTATAAAGCTTAAAATGAAATTAAAGAAAAATCCATAATAGTCAATATTCCAAGATTACAAGGGCGCAGCTTATTTAGGCTACGCCTTTTCGATAATACTTTTCCATTTCTTAAATTAAACTTATCTAGTAAAACTAATATGTTTTTGATATAATCAAGTGGAAGAAAAGAGGAAATATATGAATCCAGTTTTATTTACTATTGGAAATTTTGAAATTAGATGGTATTCAGTCTTAATTTTAACAGGGGTTATTTTAGGTTATATAATTGCCGAAAAAGAAGCCAACCGCTTGCGCTTTAATACAGACTTCCTTTTCAATATGTTTTTCTATGCTTTAATATTTGGTATCATTGGTGCTAGACTTTATTATGTTGCATTCAACTGGAGCGCTTATGCTTCTAATCCTATATCCATTCTTTATGTCTGGGAAGGTGGCCTTGCAATTCATGGTGGCATTATTGCGGGTCTTATTACCATGTATCTTTATTGCAAAAAATATAATGCTTATCTAATCCGCGTTTTGGATTTTGTTTGTCCATCACTACTTTTAGCGCAGGCAATCGGTCGTTGGGGCAACTTCTTTAATAGCGAAGCCCATGGTCCGGCAACAACTTTACTTGCCCTTCAAAACAAACATATTCCTGATTTTATTATTAAAGGTATGCAAATTAATGGTGTTTACTATGAACCAACCTTCTTTTATGAATCCCTTTGGTGTCTTTTAGGATTTATCATCATGTTAATAGTTCGCCGTTCTAAAAAAACAAAAATTGGCACTTTAACTGCCATTTATCTAATGTGGTATGGCGTAGGTCGCTTCTTTATTGAAGGAATGCGTACCGATTCTTTAATGTTTGGTGGTTTTAAAGTAGCACAGATTGTATCTGTTATCATGTTTATCATTGGTCTTTTAGCTATAATGATAATTAGTCGCAAAGATAAATATGAAGACCTATATAATAATGAAGAGACAAAAGACATTCATTTTTAAGAAAATAATTAAAATTTAAATATTATGAAGATAAAAAATTGCTTGCTAGATGATAATGAATAAGCAATCTAAGGAGGTATTGCCATGTATGATTTAATAATTGTTGGTTTAGGAGCTGCTGGAATTAGCGCCGCCATCTATGCTAAAAGAAGTAACCTAAAAGTTTTATGCTTAGAAAAAAGTATGCCAGGCGGAATAATTAATTATATTGATAAAATCGATAACTATCCAGGGTTTCCTAATATCAGTGGGGCTGACCTTTCTTATAAACTCTATGAACACTTAATGTCTTTAGATATTGAGTACAAATTAGAAAGCGTCAATCATATTGAAAAAGAACAAAGCGTTTTTAGAGTTAGTACTAAAGAAGCAACCTATGAAGCTAAAAAAGTTATTATCGCTAGTGGTCGTAAAGCCAGAAAACTAGGTCTACCTAATGAAGAAAAATTCTTAGGCCGTGGTATTAGCTATTGTGCTGTTTGTGATGGAGCTTTCTTTAGAAATCAAACCATTGCCGTTGTTGGCTCCGGTCGTTCCGCCGTTCAAGAAACTTTATATTTATCTAACTTTGCTTATAAAATCTACATGTTAATTCGCAAAGATAAACTAAAAGTCGAAGAACAATTACTTCAAAAATTACAAGCTAAAAAGAATATTGAAATTACCTATAACACTACAATTAGTTCTTTAAATGGCGAAGAAAAATTGACAAGCTTAACTATAAATAAGGAAAATCACGAAAAAAATCTTGAAGTATCAGGTTTATTTATCTATATCGGCTATGAACCAAACATTTCCTATCTTAGCAACTTTAATATTTTTGATGACGAAGGTTATATCAAAGTAAATACCAAATACGAAACATCTGTTCAAGGATTATATGCTGTTGGTGATAATATTAAAAATGAATATTATCAAATAATAACTGCAATGTCCGAAGGAACAGTAGCGGCTTTAAATGTTGCAGCTTCTTTAAATGAAAAATAAAAATCTAAATAAATTATTTAAATTAAATATCTAGTTAAATATCTAGTTATCCACAAACAAATATTTACAAATAAACTTCAAGTTAATTGGTTTGATAAAAAAGATTTATCAACAGTTACTACCAATTTATCCACAAGTAAATAGCAAGTTATCAACAGATATAAATGGATTTTCTAAAGAATAACCCAAAAACTAATGAGTAATTTATAATTAAAAAAAACGCTTGAAAATCAATAACTCTTTAAACTAAATAAAAAATGAATAAGGAGAAAATTTCACTAAAAGCACATAATATAGCAAGAATAGAGTCTCAAAAAAGCTTCTCTAAAATTACTTGCTGAAATGTGCTTTTTTGTTTTACTTTTTAGACAAAGTGTGTTAATATTTGAAGCGTGATGAAATATGAAAAGCCCTTTAGTATATGCCTACATAGGCGACTGTATTTATGAATTTTATGTGCGTAAATTTTTAGTCGAAGAAAACATATGTAAATTAAAAGAAATTCAGCAGCGAAGCCTAAATTTTGTCAGTGCCAAAAGCCAACGCAAAATCTATGAAGCTCTTAGTAGTCAAGGATTTTTAACTACAGAAGAAGAAGAGATTATAAAATGGGGTCGCAACGCTCACGGCGGTAAAGCCAAACATACCGATATCGTTACTTATCGCATTGCCACCGGTCTTGAATGCTTAATTGGCTATTTGTATTATCAAAATAATTTAGAAAGAATTACCGAAATAATGAAGGAGGTCATTAAAAATGAAAGTGTATGGTAAAAATGTTTTAAATGAAGTCTTATCTAATCCTCAAAAAATAAAAAAACTTTATATAACAAGTAACATGAAAGACGAAAGAATTATGAAAAGTGTTCGTGAAAACAAAATTCAATTCGAGTCCGTTTCTCGTGAAACTATGGATAAAATGGTAAAAGGTAATCACCAAGGTATTATGGCCATCGTTGATGATTTTAACTATACCGATTATAAATCTATGTATAATGAGAAACTAGTTGTTATTTTAGACCATCTAGAAGACCCTCATAACTTTGGGGCCATTATCCGTACCTGTGAAGCTGCTGGTGTCAAATCAATAATAATTCCTAAAGATCGTAGTGTTGATGTTAATGAAACTGTTATGAAAACTTCCACTGGAGCCTTAGAATATGTTAATATAGCCCGAGTTAACAACTTAGTTAAAACAATTAATGACTTTAAAGATAATGGCTTCTTTGTTTATGGCGCTGAAGCTGATGGCATTTCAAGTAAAACTTGCGATTATAGCGATAAAGTCGTTTTAGTAGTTGGCAGTGAGGGTTTTGGTTTATCGCGTCTTGTTCGTGAAAACTGCGATCAAATTGTATCTTTGCCTATGAAAGGACATGTCAATAGTCTTAATGCCTCTGTTGCAGCAGCTATCCTAATCTATGACATTGCATTTCGCTAATGGGAAAAACTTATAAAGATACCAACGACGCTGAATTACTTTTTATGCTTAATGAAGAAAGTGAAGACGCTAAAGATATATTGTTCAAAAAATATTACTATATTATAGAGCAAACAATGAAAAGGTATGCTAAGATTATTGCTAAATCTGGTGTTGAATATAAAGATATTTACCAAGAAGCTATGCTAGGTTTTGCTGATGCTTTAGATAAATATAATGAAACTAAAGAAGCTCAACTTCCAACCTTTATAACCCTTTGTGTTAAAAGAAGATTGTCAAATCTCTTAAGAGGGGCAACCAATGTTAAATCGAAATTTAATAAAGACATCTTATCTATTGATTACGACTATGAAAATTATGATACGACTTTAATTGATATCATAAGTGATGATAATAAAAATAATCCTTTAGTAAACATTGCTACTAGAGAAAACCTCGAAGTCATTATTAATGCTTGTGAAGCAAAACTATCTCCATTTGAAACGAAAGTTTTTGATTTAATGATACTAGAATATGATTATAAGCAAATTGCCGAAATCTTGCATGAATCTCCTAAAAAAATCGATAATACCGCCCAAAGAATTAGAAGGAAAATCAAAGATATTACTGATGTTTTAAAATCTGATAATAAATAAAATCCTAAGCAATGAGATATAAATGTGTTATTTTGTTTAAAATTAAAGTAGAATAAATAAAACAAAATGAAATAAATAAAATGAAATAACCAAAAAATTTGGATAAATAAAAATATGATAAGTAAAAAAATATGATAAGTAAAATAGAATAAATAAAAATAGGATAATAAAATGAAACAAAAAATCCAAATAAGATTAAAATAAGTTTTTAAAAATATAGGAAACATCCAAAAGTATATTTTTGAAAAATAGTGTGATACTTAGTCTAATTTTTCAAGATTAATTATTACACTTTTTTCTTATCCTCTACCCAACGAGCCATCTTAAAAAATACAAAAATATGCATAAAACCACTTGCATTTTATCAGGACTTATAGTATATTTTAGTTGTGATACGCAAGCAATATGCGTTTTTATTTTATAAAAATAAGAGGTGCTATAAATGGCAAAAAAAGATACAAATAAAAAAAGTAACAAAGAATCATATTTAAGCGGAGTAAAATCGGAACTAAAAAAAGTAAGTTGGCCTAAATTTAAAGATATACTAAAGTATACCTTTGCAACTATCATCTTCTGTCTAATTCTTGCTGGTTTCTTCTCAATCTTAAATTTAATATTATCATTAATTAAGGGGGCATTAGTCTAATGGATAAAGAATGGTATGTTGTTAACACTTACAGTGGACACGAATATAAAGTTAAAGAAAAATTAGAATCTAAAATCGAATCAATGGGTTTACAAGATAATATTTTTAGAATCGTAATTCCAGAAACTACCGAAGTCGAAGTTAAAAATGGTGTTAAAAAAGAAAAACAAAAAAAGATGTTTCCGGGTTATATTTTAGTTGAAATGAAAATGTCTGATGAATCTTGGTATATCGTTAGAAATACTCCGGGGGTTACTGGTTTCATTGGCTCAAGTGGTAAAGGCGCTAAACCAACTCCATTATTGCCACAAGAAATTGACCGCATTTTAGCTGATATGGGTATGAGCAGAGTAGAAACTCCTAAGGACTTAGCAGTCGGTACTAAAGTTAACATTATTGATGGACCATTCAAAGGAATGTCAGGTAGTGTTGATACTCTTGATTTAGAAAATGGTCGCTTAAATGTTTTAATCGACTTATTCGGACAAGAAACTCCTGTTGAAGTTGAAATAAATCAAGTTAGTCAGATATAATAAAGAAAATTTATTATGGCTTATAACTAAACTATAGAAAGGCTTTTTTAAGAAGTTTGACTATAGTTTTTTTGCTTAGTATTGTATTAGTAATATAGCACCATAAAACCTAATTGCATAAAATGATAATTGTTATTATTTTATATTCATGTTTCTATACAATTAGTTTTTACATGATTTCTAGGTAATTGCATATTTTTTTCATACATCTGTGTGCTTCTTAAAGAAATTAATAAGAATTTTTAAGATATCATTCTAACATTTCAAAGCTATTAAAATGTCAACGATTTTTTTGATAATATCGTCATTTTTAACTTGATTTTTTATTCCTCCTATGGTAGTATCATTATCGATTACATATATTTATTACATTTTATTATTACATGACGGGTATGTAACCATTAAGTGGAAGGGAGTGCGGAATGCCCACACCACTTACGCGACAAAATATTTTATAGGAGGTGTTTTTCGTGGCTAAAGAAATCGTAAAAAGAATTAAATTACAAATTCCAGCCGGTAAAGCAACACCAGCTCCTCCAGTAGGTACTGTGTTAGGACCAGCAGGAATTAACTTACAAGATTTTTGCTCAAAATTCAATGATGCATCTAGAGATAAAATGGGAGATGTTCTTCCATGCGTTATCACAATTTATGATGATAGATCATTCGATTTTGTGTTAAAAACTCCACCAGCTCCATTCTTAATTAAGAAAGCTGCTAAAATTCAAAAAGGTAGCACAAAGGGAGCTAACGAAGTAGTTGCAACTTTAACTGTTGACCAGTTAAAAGAAATTGCTGAAACAAAATTACCTGATTTAAATTGCTATACATTAGAAGCTGCAATGAACATTGTTGAAGGTACTGCTAGAAACATGGGCGTTGCTATTGAAGGCTTAAATGATAAAGAATTAGCTGAACAAGGTAAGGAAGCTGCTCTAGAAGAAGCTGAAGCTGCAAAGCGTGAAGCTGAGTTAGAGGCTGCTGAAGAAGCAAACAAGAACGCAACAATCGGTGAAGTTGAAGTAATTAACGACAAATCTAAAGAAACTGAAGAAGAAGAAAAGTAATTACAAAATTTAAAAAATAATTCCGCTAATAAACCACAATTAGAAAGGAAATAAGTATGAAAAAAGGCAAAAAGTATGTGGAAGCTTCTAAAAAAGTAGACAAAAACACATTATATACTAAAGAAGAAGCAATCAAATTAGTTAAAGAAACTGCTACTGCTAAATTCGATAGTACTGTAGAAGTTGCCATTAAACTAAATTTAGATACTAAAAAAGCAGATCAACAATTAAGAGGCTCATTCGTACTTCCTAACGGAACTGGTAAAACTAAAAAAGTTTTAGTTATTGCTAAGGGTGAAGCTGCTACTGCTGCTAAAAATGCTGGTGCTGACTATGTTGGCGATACTGATATGATTGAAAAAATTCAAAACGAAAATTGGTTTGATTTTGATGTTATCGTTGCAACACCAGATATGATGGCTCAACTTGGTAGAATTGGTCGTGTTTTAGGACCTAAAGGTTTAATGCCAAACCCTAAAACTGGTACTGTTACAATGAATACTGCTAAAGCAGTTGAAGATATCAAAAAAGGTATGGTATCATACAAAACTGATTCATTTGGTAATATTCATACAATTATTGGTAAAGTTTCATTTACTGATGAACAATTACTAGAAAACTTAACTTATGTATTTAATACTATTGTTAAGGCTAAACCATCTACTGTTAAAGGAAACTACATTGAAAATATCTCTGTAGCATCTACAATGGGACCTGGAATTAAATTAGATAAAAATTCATTTGGAATCTAATTTTATTAAATAAGTTAAAAAAGCCTAATTACCAAAGACAGTAAGTACAAAAATAAATCTTACCGAGGGAAAATAAAGATAATATTCTTTAACCTTTCCTGATTGGAAAGCTTTTTTATATAAAATTTATAGAAAGGACAAAAAACTATGGCAAGTAAGAAAATTCTTGAAGCAAAAGCTGCAGTTGTTTCTGAAATAAGTGATAAAGTTAAGGCTTCTGAGTCTGTAATTGTATTCTCTTATCAAGGATTAACAGTTGCTGAATTTACTGAATTAAGAAGAAATCTAAAAGATGCTAATGGTGAAGTAAAAATTTATAAAAATACATTAGTTAGACGCGCTTTAAATGACTTATCTATTGGTATGGATGATGCATTCTTAGAAGGACCTAACGCAATCGTATTTGGTGAATCTTTACTAGAACCTATCAAAGTTCTAAGCAAATTTGCTAAAGAACATGAAAAAGCCACTATTAGAGTTGGTATCATTAGTGGTAATGTTGCTAGTCTAGAAACGATTAACGAATATGCAAGTATTCCATCTCGTGAAGGATTGTTAACACAACTTGCTGGTGGTATGATTCAATATGTTAGAGATTTATCTATCGCATTGAACTTATACTCTGAACAATTAGAAAAATAGTTTATTAAGAAAGGAAAATAAAAATGGCAAAATTTACTAAAGAAGAATTTATCGAAGGTTTAAAAGAAATGACTATTCTTGAAGTTAAAGAATTAGTTGATGCAATGAAGGAAGAATTTGGAGTAGATCCATCTGCTGTTGCTGTTGCTGCTGCTCCTGCTGCTGGCGAAGATAACGCTGCTGCTGCAAACAAAAATGTAGTATTAAAGGATGCTGGTGCAACTAAGATTGCTGTTATCAAAATTCTTAAAGAATTAACTGGTCTAGGACTAGTTGAAGCTAAAGCTTTAGCTGATAACGGTGGAAATGTTAAAGAAAACCTTCCTGCTGAAGAAGCTGAAAAAGTTAAAGCACAACTTGAAGAAGCTGGTGCTACTGTTGAATTAGTTAACTGCTAATTTATAACCAAAGATAAATTAAGACTGTAGGGCAACCTGCAGTTTTTTCTTGCTTAAAAAGAAGTAATGATATATAATCTATTTCGAGGTGAAAGACCGTGAAACTTAACAACAAAGGTTGGAGCTTAAATACTCTATTAATCTGTATGGCCGTTATACTATCTTTTTTATTAATTTCAGTATTTTATGTTTATAAACTGTCGACCAAATTAAGTAATGATTTAAATAGTAATAATAATTCCACTAAATATTCTAATAATAGTTCTAAGGAATTAACAGACAATATAAATAATAACCAAAACACTAATCAAAATAATAATTATAACAATAATTCTAATACCAATACCAATAATAATGGCAATCAATCAAATAATGATTTAGCGGATGATAATATCAATACCGGTGGTAATAGTACTTCTAAAAATAAATATTATACAACTAAAGAAAGCCAGTTGCAGGCCGCAACTATTCGCTATCTAAAAGAAAATGGCATTACAATCGCTGAAGATGAGACGATTGTAATAAACGCTAATGATATTATTAATAAAAAATACATTCAATCAATTAAAGATGAAAGAACAAACAATATGTGCGATGGTTACTCGGTAGCTAGTTTCAAAGATAATGATTATATTGTTAAATCATATATTGATTGTGATTCGTACTCGTCTGATGAATATGGAGTTGATAATATAGAATGAAAAAATTTCGTAAATTCACGATTCTGTGGGGAGTAATTCTTGTATCGATTTTTGTTTTGTTTACCATGTATTCCTTTAAACTAGATAAGAAAATAAAAGAATATCGTAGCCTAGAAGAATATTTTGCTAATGCCGTAGCTGAATATAACAATAAGAATAAGGACTATCCTAAAACAATTGAAGTTATAAATTTTAGTCTAAGCGAAGCTATTGAAAAAGGGGTAGTTAGTCAACTGAAAATCGATAATGATATTTGTGATGGTTATGTAAAGATAGCCAACGAAGAAATCGTTACTTATACTCCTTATATTTCTTGCAAAAATTATACTACTAAAGGCTATAAAAAAAATTTAGATTAGCGTTAAGTTTTTGTTGACAAAAGAGGAAGCAGAATGCTATAGTATTAATGAATTTTAATTATGGTTCTATCTCGGTAGAACTTATTTAAAAAGAATAATTGATACACCAGGATGTGTGTTAATGGAAGGAGGATTTTATGACAACTATTAACCAATTAGTTAGAAAAGGAAGAAGTAAGAAAACTAAAAAGAGTAAGAGCCCAGTATTAAATGTTGGCTTCAATTCTATGGAAAGAAAAGAAACTGAAACAAATAGTCCACAAAAGCGTGGTGTTTGTACAAGAGTTGCTACTCGTACACCAAAGAAACCAAACTCAGCGTTAAGAAAATATGCTCGTGTTAGATTATCAAATGGTCGTGAAGTTGATACTTATATTCCAGGTGAAGGTCATAACTTACAAGAACATAGCGTAGTATTAATTCGTGGTGGTCGTGTTAAAGACCTTATCGGTGTTAGATATCATATTGTGCGTGGAACACTTGATACTCAAGGCGTTAACAATAGAAAACAAGGTCGTAGTAAATACGGTACTAAAAAACCAAAAACTAAATAATAATTAAAGGAAGGAGAAGATAATTATGCGTAAAAGACGCGCTGTAAAAAGAGATGTATTACCTGATCCAATATACAATTCAAAAGTGGTTACTAAATTAGTTAACACACTTATGATTGGTGGTAAAAAAGGTACTGCACAAAAAATTCTTTATGAAGCATTCGATATAATTAAAGAAACAACTAAGAAAGACCCAATGGAAGTTTATAACGAAGCAATGAAGAATATTATGCCCGCTCTAGAAGTTAAATCTAGACGAGTAGGTGGTTCTAATGTACAAGTTCCACTAGAAGTAAGCCCTGATAGAGCTCAATCACTTGCTCTAAGATGGTTAGTAAATTATGCTAAGATTGGTCGTGGCAAAACTATGGCTGAAAAATTAGCAAACGAAATTATGGATGCTGCAAAAGGCGTTGGTGGAGCTGTTAAGAAACGTGAAGATACTCACAAAATGGCTGAAGCTAATAAAGCATTTGCTCATTATAGATGGTAGGAGAAATATATGGCAAGAGATGTCTCAATTGACAAAGTAAGAAACATCGGTATCATGGCTCACATTGATGCCGGAAAAACAACTACTACTGAACGTGTATTATTCCACACTGGAGTAACACATAAAATCGGTGAAACACATGATGGTGAATCACAAATGGACTGGATGGAACAAGAAAAAGAAAGAGGTATTACAATTACTTCCGCTGCAACAACTGCACACTGGAAGGGATACCGTTTCAATATTATTGATACCCCAGGTCACGTAGACTTTACTGTAGAAGTTTCCCGTAGTTTAAGAGTTCTAGATGGCGCTGTAGCATTAATCGATGCTCAAGCTGGTGTAGAACCTCAAACTGAAACTGTATGGCGTCAAGCAACTGAATTCAAAGTTCCAAGAATTATTTTTGCTAATAAAATGGATAAGATGGGTGCTGACTTCGTTTACAGTTTAGATACAATTGACAAGAGATTAGGTGTTAATGCAAAACCAATCGAATGGCCAATTGGACAAGAATCTGAATTCAATGGTATCATTGATTTAGTAACAATGAAAGCTTATCAATATGATGGTCAACAAGCTGAAAATCCTGTTGAAATTGAAATCCCAGCAGAATTAAAAGCAGAAGCAGAAAAAAGACGCTCTGATTTAGTTGAAACTGTTGTTGAATTCGATGATGAACTAATGGAAAAATACCTTGGTGGCGAAGAATTAACTATTGAAGAAATCAAACATTGTATCCGTAAAGGAACCCTTGCTGCTGAATTCTTCCCAGTTATGTGCGGAACCGCTTTAGGAAATATTGGTGTTAAGTTATTACTTGATGCTGTAATCGATTATTTACCTGCTCCAACTGATGTTCCATCAATTGAATGTTTTAATCCAAAAACTGGTGAAGATATAATGCGTCATCCAAGTGATAATGAACCATTTACTGCCCTAGCATTTAAGATTATGACAGATCCATTTGTAGGTAGATTAGCATTCTTCCGTGTTTACTCTGGTAAATTAACAAGCGGTTCATATGTTTTAAATAGTACTAAGGGTGAAAAAGAAAGAATTGGTCGTATCTTACAAATGCATGCAAATACTCGTAAAGAAATTTCTGAAGTATATTGCGGTGAAATTGCTGCTGCTGTAGGTTTAAAAAATACTACTACTGCTGATACATTATGTGATGAAAAGAACCCAGTTATCATGAAAGGTATGGAATTCCCATTACCAGTTATTGATGAAGCAATCGAACCAAAGAGTAAAAATGACCAAGATAAAATGGCCCTTGCTCTTCAAAAACTTGCTGAAGAAGACCCAACATTCAAATACAAGACTGACCATGAAACAGGTCAAACTGTTATCAGTGGTATGGGTGAATTACACTTAGATGTTCTTGTAGATAGAATGCGTAGAGAATTTAATGTTGAATGCAACATCGGTAAACCACAAGTTGCTTATCGTGAAACAATCACTCAAGTTGGTGAATGTGAAGGACGTTATATTAAGCAATCTGGTGGTCGTGGACAATACGGTCATGTTTGGGTTAGATTTGAACCAAATCCAGGTAAAGGTTATGAATTTGTTGATGCTATCGTTGGTGGTGTAGTTCCTCGTGAATATATTCCAGTAACTGATAAAGGTTTACAAGAAGCCCTAGCTGGTGGTGTACTTGCTGGATATCCAATGGTTGATATCAAAGCTACATTATTTGATGGTTCATACCATGATGTCGATTCATCAGAAATGGCATTCAAAATTGCTGCTTCTCTAGCAGTTAAAGAAACCAAGAATAAATGTAAACCAGTTATTCTAGAACCAATTATGAAAGTTGCTGTAACAGTTCCAGAAGAATATATGGGTAATGTTATGGGTGACTTAACAAGTCGTAGAGGTCGTCCACTTGGACAAGAGTCTCGTGGTAATGCTCTACAAATTATGGCAATGGTTCCACTTGCCGAAATGTTTGGTTATGCTACTTCTCTAAGAAGTAATACCCAAGGTCGTGGAAACTTTGTTATGGAATTAGATCATTATGATGAAGTTCCAAAATCAATCGCTGAAGATATAATTAAGAAAAACAGCGCTAACTAAAAATAATACTTGAAAAAACATCAAGCATTAGATAAAATAAATATGTAATAAAAAAGAAGGAGAATATTTAATATGGCAAAAGAAAAATTTGACAGAAGTAAAGAGCATTTAAATATTGGTACTATTGGTCATGTAGACCATGGTAAAACTACTTTAACTGCTGCTATTACTAAATATTTTGGTAACTTTGTAGATTATGCTGATATCGATAAAGCACCAGAAGAAAGAGAAAGAGGTATTACAATCAATACTGCTCATGTTGAGTACGAAACTGCAACTCGTCACTATGCTCATGTAGATTGCCCAGGCCATGCTGACTATGTTAAGAACATGATTACTGGTGCAGCTCAAATGGATGGCGCTATTCTAGTTGTTTCAGCAACAGATGGTCCAATGCCTCAAACTAGAGAACATATTTTACTTGCTCGTCAAGTAGGTGTTCCTAAAATTCTTGTATTTATCAACAAATGCGATATGGTTGAAGATCCTGAATTATTAGACTTAGTAGAAATGGAAATCCGTGAATTATTAGGAGAATATGGTTTTGATGCTGATTGTCCTATCATTCGTGGTTCTGCTCTTAAAGCTCTTGAAGGTGATGAATCTGATATGGGCGCTGGCGCAATTAAGAAATTAATGGAAGCTTGCGATACATATTTTGATGTTCCTGTAAGAGATTTAGATAAACCATTCTTAATGAGTATCGAAGATGTATTTACAATTTCTGGTCGTGGTACAGTTGTTACTGGTCGTGTTGAGCGTGGACAACTTAAACTTAACGATGAAGTTGAAATCGTTGGTCTTAAACCTACAAGAAAAACAGTTGTTACTGGTATCGAAATGTTCAGAAAATCTCTAGACTTTGCTCAAGCTGGTGACAATGCTGGTGCATTACTTCGTGGTATTAACCGTGATGAAGTTGAGCGTGGACAAGTACTTGCTAAACCAGGTTCAGTTACTCCTCATCATAAATTTACTGCTAAAGTTTATGTATTAAGCAAAGAAGAAGGTGGTCGTCATACTCCATTCTTCTCAAACTACAGACCTCAATTCTATTTCAGAACAACTGATGTTACAGGTGTTATTGAATTACCAGCAGGTGTTGAAATGGTTATGCCAGGCGACAATGTTGATATGACTGTAGAATTAATTGCTCCAGTAGCTTTAGAAAAAGGTACTAAGTTCTCTATCCGTGAAGGTGGTCGTACTGTAGGTGCTGGTTCTGTTACTGACATTATTGAGTAATAATACTTTGATTAAAGGTGGAACTTTTATAGTTTCACTTTTTTTCTATCCAAAATAATGTATAATTGTATTAGGTGGTGAAATATGAAAAAAAGTAAAACTAAACGAAAAAAGAAAAAGAGCCGTCGTAGATTAAAAAAAGGCCCCAAATTAGTTTTATTGTTAATATTTCTTGCAGCACTCTTTTTTACATTAAAAAAATCACTTGACAATTATAATATTACTTTTAATAATACCTATGAATATTTAATGAACAAAATAAACGAACAGAAAAAGAAACAAGATGAAAAAAAAGAACAAGAGAAAAAACAACAACAAGATAAAGACTATAATATTTGCTTGAATCAAAAATATACGGAAGAAGAAAAATCCGAAAAACTAACTCAATTTGAAGATGAATTAACGGATTATTTAAAAAAATATAATCTAAGTGTAAAATTTGTTGACATAAAACTAGATTATATCTATAGCTATAACGAAAAAAAAGTGTATTATGCCGCCAGTACGATTAAAATGCTAGATGCCATTTATATTTATGAAAATGCGGTTAATGGTAATTTAGACTTGGATAGTACAAAAAAATATACTAAAAATTTTAAAATGCCTTATTCCAAAGGTTTAGAAAAATATAAAATTGGCGATAATATAACTTTGCGTAATTTAGTAAAATATGCGATAACAGTAAGTGATAATTCGGCCCATCAAATGCTTGTTGACTACATAGGATTTAGTAAGTTAGAAAGTTTTGGCAATAGTTTGGGAGCTAAGAATACCCTCATAGGTGGCGATAACTTTGGACAAATTGATGTTAATGATTCCATAATATATTTAAGAGAATTATATAATTTTATAGAAGAAAATTCTAAACTTTCATCTGAATTAAAATCCTATTTTGTAGAGAGCGATGAAAACTTCTTGAAAGACGAAGAAAATGATATAGAAGCTGCAACAAAATATGGTGAATATGATAGCACTTTCCACAATAACGGAATTGTTTATGCTAAAAATCCATATTTGCTAAGTATATTAACAAATTTGGGTAAGAAAAAGGGTTCTAGCACAATACAAACAATAAATAATAAAATCCAAGAGTTACAGAAAGAAGTGTATGAAAATCATACTAACTATTGCCAACAAAAAGTATACAGTGTCCAAAATGATTGACAATGCTAGATTAAATTATTAAAATATAATTGGAGAGATGAGTATGAAAGAAAAGAGAAAATTATTCAATATTGCAACTTATGGTCAAATGCTAATCGATATTATTTTATTTGCTCTAGGCGTTTACAGTGCTAGTAATCCAACTAGTTCAAATACAGTTATCGGTGTTGCTTTTGGCATTTCCTTAAGTGTTGTAGGAATTTACAACATAATCAAGTACATATTTAATGTTCATAAAGGCCCATTTTTTATGGCTGATATTATTTATGGAATTTTAAGCATAATTGCCGGCATATTTATTATAATTAATCCATTATCCCTAACTGGCATTTTATCAATTGGTATTGGCTTATGGTTAATTATATCTGCATCATTCAAGTTTGCTTTAGCCTTACAATTAAAGAAATTTTCTGAAGAAACTTGGCTATTTTCAATGGTGCTATCAGTATTAGTCCTAATAATTGGTGTTATAGTAATGATAAATCCATTTAGCACAGCCCTAGTTTTAACAACATTTGTTGGAATAATAATGTGTGTATATGCAAGTATTGATTTTTTACAACAAATTTTATTTAGAAAAAGAGTTAAAGAAATAATTAATATCTTCTTTGAGTAATGATTTTTAATTTAGCCCCTAGGGGCTATTTTTTAATATTCTAATATAAATTAAAATTATATTTAATTACAATTTGTATTATATGTACGCATTGGCTAAAAAAACATAATTATTACCAATTTTTATTTAAAGAAATATCTATAAAATAATTGTAAAAAATTTATATCTGATTAACAAAATCACCAAATAAATTAAATTTATAATTTAAAAAATTATGATGTTTTTACATAGAAATAGCGAACCCTATTATTGATAAATATTAAAAAATGAGGTACAATATCATAGTGAAAAAGGTGAAGGTGAAAAAATGAAAATTAAGAAAATATATGCAAGAGAAATTTTAGATTCAAGAGGAAATCCAACCGTTGAATGTGATGTTACTCTAGAAAACGGAATTAAAGCAACTGCTTCAGTTCCATCAGGTGCTTCAACTGGTTCAAGAGAAGCTTTAGAACTACGCGATAATGATAAAAATCGTTATAATGGCAAAGGCGTTTTAAAAGCAGTAAGCAATATTAATGATATTATTGCTAAAGAACTAGAAGGCAAAGAATTAGTGCAAAATCAAATTGATGCTGACTTGTTAAAATTAGATGGCACAGAATTTAAAACAAATTTAGGAGCTAACGCAACTTTAGCAGTATCTCTAGCTTGTTTAAAGGCTGCTGCTGCAAATGCTGGTAAAGAGTTATATGAATTTGTATCTAATGGTACTGTTGGCTTACCAATTCCGATGATGAATATTGTTAACGGTGGTAAACATGCTAACAATGATTTAGATATTCAAGAATTTATGATTGTTCCTGTAATTAAACCATTCAAAGAAAGACTAAGAGCTGGTGCCGAAGTTTTCCATACATTAAAGAAAATTTTAGATGGTATGGGATTGTCAACTGGTGTTGGTGATGAAGGTGGCTTTGCTCCAAATTTAAAAAGTAATGAAGAAGCTTTAGAACTTATCGTTAAAGCTATAACAGAAGCTGGATATAAGGCTGGCGAAGAAGTATTTATCGCCTTAGATGCTGCTTCAAGTGAAATGTATAATGCGGAAACAAAAACATATTCAGTAGATAAAAAAGATCTAACTAGTGATGATTTAATGAACTACTATCTAGATTTAATCGAAAAATATCCAATTATTAGTATTGAAGACGCCTTTATGGAAGACGATTTTGAATCATTGGCTAAATTAACTGCTAAAATTGGTGAAAAAATTATGCTAGTTGGTGATGATTATTTTGTTACTAATAAGAAATATTTACAAAAAGCAATTGATATGAATGCTGGAAATGCTATTCTATTAAAAGCTAACCAAATTGGTACAGTTTCTGAAATGATGCAAACTATTCTTTTAGCTAGAAAAAATGGTTATAAAATGGTAATTTCTCACCGTAGTGGTGAAACCGAAGATACATTTATTGCTGATTTAGCTGTTGGCCTAGACATTCCTTACATTAAAACAGGTTCTCTATCAAGAGGCGAAAGAATAGCTAAATATAATAGATTACTTCGTATTGAAGAAAAATTGATGGAAAAATAATCAAAAAAAGGCAAGAAATAATCTAATTTCTTGAAATTAAAGAACAAGTATGATATAGTTTTACAAGAAATGGAAGTGGCAATCAATGGAAACAATGTTGTTAATAGTATCAATATTATTAATTGCTATAGTCTTACTACAAAGTAATAAAGCAAGCGACGCAGGCCAAATAATCTCAGGTGGCAACGAAGCACTATTTACTCATCAAAAAGAAAGAGGTTTAGAGTTACTAATTAGCCGTTTAACTTTAATATTAGGAGTTCTTTTCTTCGTAATAGCATTAATCATATTTTTACAAAAATAAAAGTCTTACATTTAAAAGACTTTTTTTTAAATTAATAATGTTTTATAATGGTTGTAGAGGTAAGTATGAATAATAAAAAGGGCTTTACTTTAATTGAACTGATAGCAACCATAGTTTTAATTACTTTATCATCAACGATAATAGTTTTAAATTTACAAGGAAGCACAAGCAAAGAGGATAGTTCTTTGTCAGCCAAAAACAACAAACAAATAACTGATGCCGCTTGCAACGCTATCGATAGTTTAAATGCTTCAAGCATTTTTAATACCACTCGTGAAAATTGTAAAAATAATGGTTGTAGTGTTAAGTTAGTAACCTTAATTCAAAATGGATTTATTGATGGTTATGCAACATACGATGATACTGGTAGCAAAATAAACGAACAGAATCGTCCTCAAAATTATTATGTAAGTATTAGATGGAATAAAGAAAGCGATGGCTTTTGGAAAAAGACTTGTACTTTATATAATGGAAATCAAAAAATATATCCTTGATAAAAAAATTTAAAAATAATATAGCACCAAAATACAAAACATTAAAATTGAAAATTGCTAAAAATAAACAAAAATTATGATTGATGTAATAAAATTATATAGTTAAACTTAATAAAGTTACATAAATAAAAAATCAACAAAATTATATAGATAGGGAAAAAATATGGAAGAAAAATTAGTAAAATTATTAACAAATATACATGAAGCTAAAACTTTAATAGAAATAAATGATTTAATGGGTCTTAAAACATCTGACGAACTACGAGAACTGCAAGATACTTTAAAAAAGTTAATTGATGAATATAAAGTTTTTTATACCAAAAAAGAAAAATATATTCTCCTAAAAAATTGCCCATCATTAAAAATAGGAACTTTATCAGTAAACAAGAAAGGTTTTGGATTTGTTATTTTGCCAGAAGAAGACGACATTTATATTGATAAAGCAAATTTAAAAGATGCTATTGATGAAGACATTGTTCTCTGCGAAGTAACCAATCGTACTGGCCGTAAAGAAGGCAAAATAATTAAAGTCATTAAACGCGATTTAAAAAATGTTGTTGGTGAAATAATAATTCATAACAATAAAATGTGTTTAAAATTAGATGATGATAAAAAAGATATAACCGTTATTTTAAATCCCGATACTACGCATAATTGCGTTGAGGGACATAAAGTATTAGTAGAAATAACTGATCATATAAAAAATCATGTTTATTCTGGTAATGTTTTAAAAATAATAGGTCATAAAAACGACCCACAGGTTGACATTCTAAGCATAGCTTACAAATACGGTATCTATGAAGATTTTAATCCTAGAGTAATAGAAGAACTAGAATATGTTCCTGATACTGTTGATTTATCAGAGTTAAAAAATCGCCGTGATTTAACTTCTAAAATCATTTTTACAATTGATGGTGACGATACGAAGGATATAGATGATGCCATTAGCTTGGAAAAAGAAGGAAACAATTATATCTTAGGAGTTCATATTGCTGATGTTTCTAACTATGTCAAGGAAAATACTGCTTTAGGAGATGCTGCTTACGAGCGTGGGACTTCTTCTTATTTAGCTGATACAGTAATTCCCATGATACCTCATAAATTGTCCAATGGCATTTGTTCTTTAAATGAGGGCGTTCTTCGTCTTAGTATGTCTTGCGTTATGAAATATAGTCCCGAAGGAAAACTTTTAGACTATGATATTTTTCCTAGTTACATAAAAAGCAGTAAAAAGATGACTTATAAAAATGTCAACAAAATCATTATGGAAAATGTAGTGCCAGAAGGATATGAACCATTCGCTGAAACTTTAAAAGAAATGCACAAATTAGCTAAGATTTTGCGCAAATCCAAAGAAGATCGTGGCTATATCGACTTTGATTTAGATGAAGTAAAAATTATTCAAGATGAGCAAGGTCGTGCCATAGATGTTCAAAAGCGTATTCGTGGTGAAGGAGAAAAGTTAATTGAAGACTTCATGATTGCCGCTAATGAGTGTGTTGCTAGTCATATTTATAATATGGGTTTGCCATTTATTTATCGTATCCATGAAACACCAAAGCCTGAAAAAATAGAAGATTTTATGAACATGGTAAAAATTCTGGGTTATCGCTTACATACCAATGTTAAGGAAATAACTCCTTATACTATGCAAAAAATGTTAGCTGAATTAAAAGATAAAAAAGAGTTTGAAATTTTATCTGAAATGTTATTAAGAAGTATGCGTAAAGCGGAATATAGCAGTGAAAATCTTGGCCACTTTGGTATTGCTTCTCGTGCCTACACTCACTTTACTTCACCAATTCGTCGTTATCCTGACTTAGTGGTTCACCGTTTACTAAAAAAATATTTAGTTGAACAAGACTACTCTAAAAATACTATGGATATCTTGAATACATCATTATCTGAAATAGCAGCACATAGTAGCGAGCGTGAGGTTGCAGCTGTTAATGCCGAGCGTGATGTTGATGATATGAAAATGGCAGAATATATGGAAAATCATATTGGAGAAGAATACATAGGTAGAATTAATACCATCACAAACTTTGGCTTCTTTGTCGAACTTGATAACCTTGTTGAAGGACTTGTCCATATCAGCAGCTTAAAAAAAGATTATTTTAATTACATTCCCGAAATCTTAAGTCTCGTTGGCAAAAGCACAAAAAAAACATATAGATTAGGAGATAAAGTAAAAGTTAAATGCGTTGCGGCTAGCAAAGAAACAGCCATGATTGACTTTGAAATTGTAGAAGAAAAAAATGGAAATACAAAACAGAAAAGCAAGATATGAATATTTTATTGAAGAAACCTTTGAAGCAGGTATTGCTTTAAAAGGAACCGAAATTAAATCCTTGCGAAAATCTTCTTGTGATTTAAGCGATTCTTTTGCCATTATCAAAAAAGGTGAAGTATATCTACTAAATGCCTTTATTGCCAAATATGACGAAGGTAATATTTTTAATCACGATACTAGAAGAACTCGTAAACTGTTACTTCATAAAAGTGAAATCAATAAACTTTTAAATAAAGTAAGTCGCAGTGGTTACTCTTTAATTCCTTTAGATATCCATTTTAAAAATGGTAAAGCTAAAGTAACACTTGGCGTTTGTAAAGGAAAAAAATTATATGATAAAAGAGAAACTATTAAAGAAAGAGATTTAAAAAGAGAAAATGCCAGACTAAATAATTATCGTTAATGGCATAATAAAAATCAAAATAAGATAAAAAATTAATAAGACTTAAAAACAAAAAAAATTAAAAGTCAAAAATATACATATAAATAAAATTAAAAAAATACAATTTAAAAATAAAACAAAAACAGGATATAAAAATAAAATATATTTTAGTATTAGATGGGGTAATAATATGAAGAAATTAACTAAAAAAGCCAAAATAATTTTAGGAGTAGTGGCCATTGCCATTCTCCTTCTAGTCATCATTATCTTAATGAATGTTTTTTCTAAAAAAAATAATGCTGGCGATGATATTGAAACACCAAAGGATAATGTTAAAGAAGAAACACCTACTAAAAAACTACAAATTTTAGATTTAGATTCTAATTCTCGTAGCTATGCGGTCATGATAAATAATCATTCGACGGCGCGACTTCATCATGCAGGTTTACAAGACGCGTATCTTATTTACGAAATAATAGTTGAAGGCGGTCTAACAAGATATATGGCCATTTTCAAAGATCAAGATACCGCAAAAATAGGTAGTGTTCGTTCTAGCCGTCATTATTTTCTTGACTATGCCATGGAAAATGATGCTATTTATGTTCACTGGGGTTGGTCTCCTCAAGCTCAAAATGATATTTCTAAATACAAAATTAATAATATTAACGGTTTAACTTGGGAAGGTACTTATTTTTATCGCGATAAATCTTTAAATGTTTCTAGTGAACATACTGGTTTTACAACTATGGAAATGTTAAAGAAAGGTGCAACTCGTTTAGGATATCGCACAACTAGTAGTGAAAAACCACTTCTAAATTATGAAGTTGACGAAATTGATAACTCAAATCTTACTACAATCCCAGCTGAAACTGTAACCATAAAATATTCTTCAAGCGTAACTGATAAATATGTTTATGATTCTGAAAACAAAGTTTATAAGCGCTATGTTAATAATAAAGAACATGTTGATGATGTAACCAAAAAACAATATACATTTAAAAATATAATTACTTATCAAGTAGCTAACTCTAAAATTGGTGGTGATGATAAAGGTCGTCAAGAATTATCTAATATTGGGAAAGGAACAGGTTATTATATTTCTAATGGCGTTGCCGTTAAAATCAATTGGGAAAAGACTTCGCGTGATGCTAAAACCGTTTACACCTATGAAGATGGAACTCCCTTAAAAGTAAACGATGGTAATACTTTTATCCAAATCCAACCCAAAAACCAAACATTAAAGATAGAAGGATCTATTAATTAATGTTTTCTTGATTAAATATATTAATCTTTAAAACCTTGATTACTTATTAAACATATAGTTATTAAGAGATGATAAAAAGCTATAAATCAAATAAGTAATTATTATAAAAGCTCTTTAAATCATATTGCTCTTATATTTATTACTCATAAAAATTATGGTGATTTATTAGTATCATGATTTATATGTATAATAAGGTTTATGCAAGGGATAAGACTTATTTAGAAAGTCCAATAAAAAGAATAAAAAGAGAAAGGAATTAATTAGAATTAAGAAGTAATAAAAATATATTATATTTGAGCTATTTATTTCTAATTATCATTCGCGTATGGAAACAATTTTAAAAACATTAGCCAATTATTATATACTTTTCATTTTCTTAGCGCTCGTTGGTATTTTTGCTATAATTGGCTATTTTATTGAAAAAAAACATCCTAAAGAAACACCTGAAGAACCAAAACTAGATATGGAAGCTGTGGCTAAAAAAGGTGGCCAAGGTCTGGGGGCAACTTTAGGTCAAAATCCAATTTCCCAAGATGATGAAGTAGAGCAATTAGACATGACCATGCAGCCAACAACTTTTGTTAACTCGAATTCAGCAAATAGCAATCTAAATACTTCAACTTCATCTTTTAGCAGTAATAAT
Organism: uncultured Bacilli bacterium; assembly: GCA_934096535.1. Classification (GTDB taxonomy): domain Bacteria; phylum Bacillota_I; class Bacilli_A; order RF39; family UBA660; genus CAG-605. Next base: position 23,253 of record CAKOMC010000013.1, read on the forward strand.
CAAAGTACTTCTAATTTAGAAAACAATTCTAGCATTAATAATAATGTTGAAAATAGTTACATGGCTCCTCAAAATAATCTTAACGGATTTAACTCTACTAATATTTCAAATAATAGTGAAAACATAAGCAGTATTAATCCTATTGATAGCCAAAATTTAAACCTTCAAAATAATCAGAATACTATAGAAAGTGCTAATAGCAATTATATTCAAAGTGATATATCTTTCCCAAACGGTACTACTTTCCAAAATAATGCTTCTTTTCAAGGTAATACTTCCTTTCAAAATAATCAGACTAATCAAGATACTAATGTGAATCCTAGTATAAATACTAATTCTACTGAAATATTAACTACTGGTAGCAGTGGTCCAACTAACCCCGGTTTTAAAAGTCCTTTCTAGGACTTTTTATGATAATATTTAGGTATCGAAAAACTAAATATCTAAAAATACCAGAAGAGCAAAAGAGAAAATAGCTAAAAATCAAAAATAAAAAAGGATTATATTGTGAAATTTTGAACGCAAAAAAAATTTTTTACAAAACAAAAACTCCTAAGTCATCATCATGATAATACTAGAAATGTAAATAATAATTTGCTATAATAAACTAGAATAAGAAAGAGAGATGTAGATATGACACTACAAACAATTTGGAGTACATTTACTAAAATAATTGATATCTCCTTAGTATGGTTAATGTTTTATTATATACTAAAAAATATCAAAAATAATGTTAAAATGGTACTTATTGTTAAAGGAATTTTCCTAATTATTGTAATTAAAGTAATAAGTAATATTTTAAATTTATATACTATTGGCCTATTATTAGAGTACATTTTAGAGTGGGGGCCCCTTGCTATCATTGTTATATTTCAACCAGAAATTAGAAATGTTTTAGAATCCATCGGGCGTACGCAACTTCTTGGGCGTCATAAAATTTTAACTGTTGATGAACGAGAAAAAGTTGTTTATGAAATAATGGACGCTGTAGAATATTTAAAGAAAAATCGTATCGGAGCTTTAATTGTTATTGAACGCGATATGTCATTGCAAGAATACATAACCCCAGCAACTAAGGTTTATGCTGACTTAACAAGTCCCCTTCTAGGAACTATCTTCTTTCCAAATAGTCCCCTTCATGATGGAGGCGTTATTATTCAAGGAGATAGAATTACTTGTGCGGGTGCCGTTTTCAAAACCAGTATGAACCCAGCTATTTCTAAGCGCCTTGGAACTAGACACCGTGCTGCTTTAGGTATTGCTGAAGAAACCGACGCTATTGCTTTAGTCGTATCTGAAGAGACTGGCAAGATTTCTATTGCTGTTGATGGTGAACTAAAATACAACCTATCTCTAGATGAATTTAGAATGACCCTTGTCGAAGAACTTCGCCCTAAAACAGAAATTTTCTACGACGCCGACAGCTCTGATGACAAAGATGTAGAAAGTGGTGATTTAGATGAGTAAATTATTTAAATTAATCGCATCATTTTTCAAATTTCTTTACAGTTTGTTAGATAAATATATTATTACCCCAATCAGTAAAGTTATTTATACCATTGATAAAAAAATAAATAAAAATAATTTTAAAATTGAAAAGTTATTAAATAGACCTAACATGCTTCTTTACATTTCCTTAGGACTTGCCATAATTGTCTTTGTTCTAATTGATAGTAAAGTTATTAACTTAGTTGAAACCGAAGCCGAAATTATTACTAACCAACCAATCAAAGTTGAATATAATACCGAGGCTTATGTTATTGAAGACTTACCAGAAACAGCGGATATAACCTTAATCGGGCGTAAAAGCGACCTTTACCTTGCTAAGCAATTAGGACAAAATGAAGTTGTTTTAGATTTAACTGATTATACCCCAAGAGATGAACCATACCGAGTTAAATTAACTTATAATCAAACTATTAATACTTTAAATTATAAATTAGACCCCAATTACATTTATGTAACTATTAAAAAGAAGGTTTCCAGTCTAAAAAGTATAACTTATGATGTTATTAATCAAGATAAACTAAATGAAACTTATCCCGAACTTAGTGTTTCCAACATTGAATTAAACAAGAGTGAAGTAGTTGTCAAAGGAAGCCAAGATACTTTAGATAAAATTGCGACCGTTAAAGCCTTAATTGATTTAAATAATAAAGAATTTACTGCTAAAGGAACTTATACTTTAGAAAATGTTCCTATTGTGGCTTATGATGAAACAGGAAACATTCTTAAAAATGTTGAAATCGTTCCATCATCAATCAGTGCCACTGTAACATTTACCTCTTATAGTAAGAGTGTACCTATCCAATTATTGACAACGGGTGATTTAGTAGCCGGAAAAGCAATCAGTTCTATTACTATAAATGGTAAAAGTGATTATAATATTACAATCTATGGTGAACAATCAGCTTTAGAATCGATCGACTGCGTACCTGTAACCATCGATTTAACCGACCAAGGCAATAACGCTTCTAAAACTTACAATGTAACCATTTCGAAGCCAACAGGTGTTCGCTACATGCCAACTACTAGTGCTAGTATTGTCGTAAACTTTGGTGAAGCTAAACAAAAGACTTTAGAAAATGTTCAGATTAGCGTTCGAAATACGCCTAGTGGCTTAGTAGCTAATGCTATCGGAAACGCTTCAGTTAATGTCCAAGTTATTGGTGTTGAAAGTATTATAAATTCCATTGATAATTCTAGTATTTCTGCATACATCGATTTAACTGGTTATGCTGCCGGAACCTATAAAGTACCAGTGTATATTACAGGTAACACAACAAATGCTTCGATGGTAAAATTTATTGTTGAAACCGAAATAGAAGTATCTCTAACAAATGATAATAAAAAGACAAACTAGTTTAAAATAAAAGCTTAAATATAAAGTAAATAATAAATAGTAAAAAAAAAATAAAAAATCCTTATTTCTCAGAATGTCCAATATATTCCTAAAGAAATGAGGATTTTTCTTGTAAAAAAGTTAAAATTTTAACTGGATTAATAATGTATAAGAACTTATTATAAGACCTTATTAACTTCTAATTCTTTTAAACTAAAGAACTGTAGAAGTTGTATAAATTTTAATCTTTTCTTTCACCAACATAATCAATATCAGCGAATAAAATACCAATATTAATTAAACCACAAATACCAACAATAACATAAATAATGCTTTGTAAAGCCGTGCTGCCTTTAAACAAAGTAGAAACTAAATTAAAATCAAATAAACCAATTAAACCCCAGTTAACTGCTCCAATTATTGTTAGTACTAGACAAATTTTTTGAACTGTTTTCATCTTTCATTCCTTTCTTTTTATAGTATGTCTAAAATTTTTCATATTATTCACAATTACTAATATAATTTATTAGAAAAGGAGTTATAAATTATATGAAAAAAATAATTGCCCTTTTAATGTGCTTATTCCTCTTAGCGGGCTGCAGTACCAATATGGAAAAAAAGATTGTAAAAGAATTTAAGGATAATGTAAATAGCAGTAAATCTTATAGTATGGCAGGTTCCTTAGAAATCATGAATGCTGATGACAAATTTGATTATGATATATCAGTGTCTTACAAAAAAGGAGATTATTATAAAGTTGTTCTGACTAATCAGACCAGTGGTCATGAACAAATAATATTAAAAAATAAAGACGGTGTCTATGTTGTAACCCCAAGTCTAAATAAGAGCTTTAAATTCCAGAGTAGTTGGCCAGATAATAGCAGTCAAACTTACATACTATCGTCAGTCTTAAATGATTTAGTCGGTACCGAAGATAAAAAATATACCGAGGAAAATGATTATTATGTTTTAACAAGTAAAGTAAATTATCCTAATAATAATAAGTTAAGTTATCAAAAATTATATTTTGATAAAGAAATAAATCTTAAAAAGATAGAAGTCTACGATACTAGTGATACTAAGTGCATAATATTTAATATTAATTCTATCGATTATAAAGCCGCCCTTGATGATGATTATTTTGACTTATCTAAAGTTGTCGATGGTAATGTTAAGGAAGAATCTAGTGAAACTTCAAGCTTTAATGACATCTTGTATCCCCTTTATATTCCCAAAGACACTTACTTAACAGCTAAAGAGACAATAAACACCGATAATGGTAACCGAGCTATCTTAACATTTGGGGGTGCTAAAGACTTTGTCCTAGTTGAAGAAGCAAGCAACACGCACAGTGAACTTGAAGTAATACCTATTTATGGTGAACCTTTAATGATGAATGGAACTATCGGGGCTTTAAGCGGTAATGCTATCTATTGGACAAGTAATAATGTCGATTACTACTTAGCTGGCTCTAGTCTAACGAGTGAAGAATTATTAAGCGTAGCTAACTCAATATCAAATACAATAGTTACCGGTAAATAAGGATAAACTATAATTACATAAAATCTTGCCATGAGATATTATAAAAAGTAATATTCAGCAAGATTTTTTTGATATAAAGACCTTTTTAAGACCGATATTTACTTTTATTAATTAAAATTCAGGAATTAATAATTGCAACTACAAATGTTAAAATTTATTGTTTGCATAGACGGGTTAAATAATAAATTAATTAATTTAAAATAAAAATGCTACTTCGCAAAATTTACTAAAAGTTATCTAAATACAAAAAATCATTTTTCAAGACACCTAAAATTAACATTTTAAGCATGAAATAGCCCTAAAATACTATAATTAAGTATTGAAATAAGCCCATTTTCGTTTATAATGTTGTTAGGTGTAGATAGAAAGGAATCAATCTAAATATTATATTGAATATTAAAAATAAGAAGCAGCATACGAAAAAGCCCAAAAGTAAAGATTGATTAATGTGATAAAATGAATTTAGATAACACAGAAACAAAAACTGTAAAACAATTTGTAATAATTTTAGTAATCCTTATTATTTTAGTTGGCGCTATTTACTTGTTCACCACAAAAGTCGTAAATAAAGATAGCGATAATAATTCTTCTAGTAGCGATAACACTAATACAACCTATATTGATCCTACTAAAGCTATAGTTGGGACAATGTTAAATAAAGGTACTGATGAATACTATGTATTACTTTATAATTCGACCGATGAAGAAGCAAGTGATTATGCCAGATTGTTAACTAAATATAAGAGTGGTAAAAATATTAAAGAAACTTATACAGTTGATTTAAATAACCCATTAAATAGTAAATATGTCGCAACAGACGATAAAACAAACCCTACTGCAAGTGAGTTAAGTGAATTACGCTTCGGCAAAGTTACGCTTCTAAAGATAAAAGCTAATAAGATAACTAATGCTTATGAATCAGTCGACGCTATTAAAAAGGAACTAAAAATTACAGATTAAATTAAAAATTAGAGAAGCCAACCATCATTGTTGGTTTTTTTAAAGCCTTTAAAAATCAGAAGGCATTATCAATAACTGTGATGGTCATTTAAGATTGTAAATTTTTACATAAAATATCAATATAGATGTAATAAGAACATCAGTTTCATTTATTGGAAATGAAAAACATAATAAGATATAAAAAAGTTTCATTCACTGAAAATAAAAAGTATCGGTTATAAAAATATGTAAACTAAAAAAGCCAAATTTTAATTAAATAAAAAATGCAGCACTTGTAAAAAATAGTCATGTTATTAAAAACTGTCTTTTCTAAAAATTAAAATTATGCTAAGATAAGTATAGTGATAATATATGGATAGAAATTTTAATAACAATGCAAATAATGATATGGATAACAACATAAATAATGAAATGAATAGCGATATAAATAATGAAAAGTATAGCAATATTAGGAACAATATAGTACCAGACATAGATAATGCATCTGAAAAGATCGAAAAAATTACTGATGATGTCAAAAATGATATACATAAAATTGATAAGGATAGCCCAACTTCACTTCATGATAGTAAAGAAGCAGACCAAATATTAAAAAAAGGTAATCATCAAGATGAACCAATTGTTAATCCTAGACATATTGATATTAGTTTAAAAGATAACATCTCTAGAGCCAGTGCTGCTAACATCGGACTCGAAAATTCAGAAGATACAAAAGAATCAAATGAAAGCCTTTTAAAAAAGGCGTTAGAGGCAGATGGGGATTCTCTTTCAAAAAAAGTCGAAACTAATGTGGCAAGCACCGATGGTATCCGCTATAAAGAAAGTCCAACATTTAATTTAAAAGAAACTTTGATTATGGTTTTATTAACGGGAATTGTCTGTACTATTGCCAGTGGAACCATAGTAAATCATAAATATAGCACCAAAAATGGAACATCTTATAATACGCTTCTAAAAGATGAAAATATTCAAGAATTTCTCGATGTTTATGCTACCTTAAATGATAGTTACTATCAAACTGTTGATAAAAAAACCGCTATCGAAGGCGCTATTGCTGGCTTGATGAGTGGGGCTGGGGATAATTATACTTCTTATTTAGATAAAGAAGATGCAGATATTTTAAATGATTCTTTAAACGGAAAGTATGAAGGTATCGGTATTGCTATAAATGGCAAAGAAACGGGTTTAATTGAAAAAGTATATGCCAATAGTCCTGCTAAAGAGGCAGGTTTACAGCCAAAAGATCGAATAACAGCGATAAATGGTGAAAGCATTGAAGGAAAATCAAGCAGTGAAATTGCCAAACTAATAAAAGAAAGTCCAAATAAAAAAGCAAGCCTAACAATTTTAAGAAATGAGGAAACATTTGTTGTGGAAGTAAGTATCAAAACCCTTGCTTCGCCCGTAGTTGATTACACCGTTTTAGAAGGTAATAATAAAAAAGTTGGTTATTTAGCTATTTCTTCTTTTAGTGATACATTAACAAGTCAAGTAGAAGCTGCTCTTAATGAATTAGAACAGTCAGGAATTGAATCATTAATTCTTGATTTAAGAAATAATGGTGGCGGCTTACTTACGGCTGCTAAGGACACAGCTAGTCTCTTTTTAGAAAAAGGTAAAGCCATATATGGTTTAGAAGGTAACGACAAGACTGGCAAAACCAAATTCTATTACGATGAAACATCAACTTCAAAAAACTATCCAATAGTTGTCTTAGTTAACGGTGGTACCGCTTCGGCTAGTGAAATTTTAACTGCTGCCTTAAAAGACTCATACGGTGCAACAACTGTAGGTACAACAACTTATGGCAAAGGCAAAGTTCAGCAAACTAAAAAACTAAGCGATGGCTCTTTAGTTAAATACACAACTTCTCGTTGGCTAACACCAAATAACGAATGTATTGATGAATATGGTATAAGTCCCGATTATGGTGTTGAAATAGAATATCAATACGATGATGATAAAAACATTGTTGGCTATACGGACACTCAACTTGCTAAAGCAAGAAGCTTGTTAGGATTACCTGAATATGATGAAATCAAAAGCGATTCTAATAATACCGAAGTCAATGGAAATAATGGTAATTTAGAAGATAATGGTGCCAATTCTAATCAGGAAAATTAATTTAGAAAACTGTTTGCTAAATAAAAAGGCTTAAATTATAGAATGTTTAATTAGAATAAAAAATATAAAATTAATAATATGACATAATATGACATAATTTAGGCATAAAATATATTATATGAAAGATAAAATCATAATAATAGAGAAATAAAATTGAATAGAATATACTTAGAAAATAAATTGAATTTTCGTAATGTAGAGATTAAATCTTCGAAATATATTAAATCAAGACTCTTGACTAATAAAAGTTGAGAGTTTTTTATATTGAGTAATTAATCTAAAAATACTAAAGAAGCTGTTGTAGAAAATATTGAGGATAATTTTACTGACAATGAAATTATGATTTTTGTAAATTTAAATGCCAATATGAAATGCTATAAAAAATGCTATAAAGAATATGAATGGAAGGATACCAAAAATAAGAATATCAAAATATCAAAATATCAAAATATTAAAAATACGGTTATAATATGCAAATGTTAAAGTTTTAAATATCAAAGTTTTAAATATCAAAGTTTTAAACATTAAAGTTTTAAATATAAAAATATCTAATATTAAAGATTTAAAAAAATATTTAACTAAATAGCGACAAAATAGTGTCTATTAAGAAATAAAATAGATTTTTTCTTAAAATTGAATCATTATTGCGTTATAATAAAATTGAAAGAGAAAATTTTATGAATAAAAGTAAATTAAAGGTAGGCGAAAGATTAACTATTCATTGTTACAAACATGATGGTACCTTACACCGTACTTGGGATGAAGCAACCGTGCTTTTTGAAGATGCTGAGAAATTAGTATGTGCAAATAAAGAAACGGTTGTTACAGAAAACGACGGTCACAGTCATAGAACAAATGAACCAGCGATATTATTTTTTTATAAAAAGCATTGGTTTAATGTTATTGGTCAGTTAAAACCATATGGACTATTTTATTATTGCAATATTGCTAGTCCTTATATTATTGATGGTAACATTATAAAATATATTGATTATGATTTGGATTTGCGTGTCTTTCCAGATGGCGGATATCGTATATTAGATTGTAATGAATATAATTATCATAAAAAGATAATGCACTATAGCGATGAGATTGATGATATTTTGAAAAAAGAATTGAATTATTTAATTTTTTTAAAAAAGCAAAATCAAGGTCCGTTCGTTCCCAATACTATTAATGAATATTACGAAATATATCAAAAGATATTAAATAGTTAATACTGCCTAAAAATTCCAATTTTATTGGATTTTTTTATTGTCTTTCAATTTTAACGCGACAAAAATCGCCGCCATCTAATTGACTGTTTGTAAAAGTATAATAGTAATCCATGGATAACTAAAAAAAGGTCGAAAAAATGTTAGAAAAGTGCATTTTTTGCTTGCTTTTTAGTTTTCGTTGGTATATACTGTAAAAGAACTGCGAAAGAGAATATCCAAAACAGTGAAGAATACTAAGATATAATAAAAAAGTTGAAAAAAAGTTAAAAAAACATTTGCAATTTTAAAAAAATCTGGTATACTAATAAGTACATGAGCCAACGAGGCGAGTGTAAAAAATCAATAAAATGATCTTTGAAAACTAAGTAAAAAAGTCAATTTGAGTAGCTTAGGACAAACTTAATTTTTTATGAGAGTT
>CAKOMC010000014.1 GCA_934096535.1 uncultured Bacilli bacterium
CAACTGCTATTAGCATTAACAGCAGTATGTTTAGTGGGGTTAATTGGAGTAGGTATCTCTTATGCTTATTATGTGGCAAATTTTCAGGTAAAAAATCCAGAAAATGGGAATAATAATGTAACATCAGCAAGCACTACTAATGTCGTAATGGATATTAAGAGTAAAACTGTAGCTTTTGATGGAGTATTACCTGGACATAAAGAAGTAAAAGCATTTACCATAAGGGGTGAAGGTGATACAAATGCCCAGCCAACAGAGGCCTCAATTAAAGTAATGCCTAATTTAGGAATATTTAGTAATGATGTAATATGGAAGCTATATAAATCAACTGAAGAAGTTACTTGTACATCTACACAAAAACATGTAAATGGTCAGTACTATGAAGAATCATCATGTAATATTCCTAGTAGTTCAACTTTAGAGTTATCAGGCGGAGCCGAGGAAGATTATAAAAATATAATTGTCTATCCGAAGACAGAAACTAAATATTATTTAGTAGTAGAATATGCTAACCAAGGTGATCAAAATAATCAACAAGGTCAAGAATTTACTATTAATTTGGATTTAGGTGGTAAAGGGACTAAACCAGTACCAGTTAGTGAAAAAATCACTGAACTGGCTCAGAGTGATACCGTTAACTTTGCTAGTGATGATCCGGATAACAATATCAGATATATAGGAGCCAATCCAGATAATTATGTCTATTTTAATTGTAGTGATTATAATAATCAATCTGATAGCACTTGTGAAAAATGGCGTATAATTGGTTTATTTAATAATATAATAAAGCCATATGGAGCCAGAGAAAATTTAATAAAAATAATAAGAGATGATAGTCTTGGTAATTTATCTTGGGATTATAAAAAGACTGATGTTGGGTCCTCAACTATCGAAACTGGTTATTATGGTTCGAATGATTGGTCAGATTCTCAACTTATGATGATGTTAAATCCAGTTGACTATTTAAAGAGTGGTTATACTAATTCCAATGATATCATTTCTTATAATGGACAACAACTGTATAGTAAAATGGGATCATATTATAATGGTACTAAAGGCTGTGAGCCGACAGCAATTGCTAAAGGATGGACTTTTAATTGTACCGAGATAGATTTTACGACTACTGGTTTAAAAAATGATAATACTAGAAATGCAATAGAAAATGTGGTGTGGAATTTAGGCGGTAGTTCTACTTATGATGATGTTACCGCCAGCATGTTTTATAAAAGGGAAAGAGGAACAACGGTTTATAGTGGTAGACCTACAACCTGGACCGGCAAAATTGGTTTAATGTATCCAAGTGATTATGGATATGCTACTAGTGGTGGTCAAACCATTGATAGAGCAAATTGTTTAGCAAAAGAACTTTTTGGATGGGGTAGCTCTTCTGAAAGTGATTGTAAAAACAATGATTATTTATTTAAAAGTTACTCTCAGTGGTCATTAGTCCCTTACGACGGCCTTATTGTTTTCGGTGTTTCTTCGGGTGGCTTTGTCAATGCTCCTACAGTGAATACTAGCATTGGGGTGCGTCCGGCCTTGTTTCTAAGATCTAGTATATTAATTAGCGGGGGTACAGGATCAAGTTCTGATCCATATCAGTTATCTATTTAATAAAGTACTAGTTAAAAAGGTGAGATAGAATATGACATGTAAATTCAATGACTTATACCTAAATTCTATGTCATCAACTATATTGGTAAGTGAGGTTTGAAATGAAAGAAAAGATTAATAAGCAATGTCTGCTATTGGCATTAACAGCAGTCTGTTTAGTGGGGTTAATTGGGGTAGGTATCTCTTATGCTTATTATGTGGCAAATTTTCAAGTAAAAAATCCAGAAAACGGGAATAACAATGTAACATCAGCAAGCACTACTAATGTCGTAATGGATATTAAGATGAAAAATATTTATGCTACTGTTTATCATAAGAGGCTAAGTATATGACAAAATTTAATAGGGAAAAGGCTTTAAGACAATTGGAGTTTAAAAGAAAATGGAAAAGTTATTCAAGATATGTATATATAGCAGTACCTTGTGTATTATGTTGTTTATTATGTCTATATTTTGCTTACTCTAAATTCTTTGTGTTTGAGGAACAAGCTGTAATTAGAACGACTGTTGGTGATTTTATTTATGGTGATGTTGTAATAGGTGCTTATATTGATGGCCAATATTCTAGTACAATTCCAGGTAAAAATGATGGCTATGCAGTAGAGAAAGTGGTATGTGATAATGGTGCTGTAGGTGAATGGAACAATGATGATTGGGGTTTACTTACTACTAATATAAGTAAAAGAAGCAAATGTAATATTTATTTCATTACAAAATTACCAACTGTTGTTGAAAAAATTGCTGAACTTGCTCAAAGTGATACCGTTAACTTTGCTAGTGATGATCCGGATAACAATATCAGATATATAGGAGCAAATCCAGATAATTATGTCTATTTTAACTGTAGTGATTATACTAATCAATCCGATAGCACCTGTGAAAAATGGCGTATAATTGGTTTATTTAATAATATAACTAAGTCTGATGGGACCAAAGAAAATTTAATAAAAATAATAAGAGATGATATTCTTGGTTATTCACCTTGGGATTATAAAAAGACTGGTGTTGGGTCCTCAACTAGTGATTATGGTTCGAATGACTGGTCAGATTCTCAACTTATGATGATGTTAAATCCGGTAGATTATTTAAAGAGTGGTTATACTAATTCCAATGATATCATTTCTTATAATGGACAACAGATATATAGTAAAATGGGTTCTTATTATAATGGTACTAGAGGTTGTAAGCCGGCCGCAATTGCTAAAGGAGGAACTTTTAATTGTACCAAGATAGATTTTACAACTACTGGTTTAAAAAATGATAATACTAGAAACGCAATAGAGAATGTTGTGTGGAATTTAGGCGGTTCAGCATCATTTAATTCTTCAAGTAATGGACTTGTTGGTCATTGGTATGGTTATGAAAGAGGAACAACGGTTTATGGCGGTAGACCTACAACTTGGACTGGAAAAATTGGTTTAATATATCCAAGTGATTATGGATATGCTACTAGTGGTGGTCAAACCCGTGATAGAGCAACTTGTTTTGCAAAAGAACTTATTAATTGGGATAGCTCATCTGAAAGTGATTGTAAAAACAATGATTATTTATTTAAATCAAGTTATAATAAGTGGACATTAGCCCCTCTCTCCTCTCGCGCCGATGATGTTTTCCGTGTTTATTTGAGTGGCACTGTGTATGACTATCTCGCTTTTCGTAGCTATGAGGTGCGTCCGGTCTTGTTTCTGAAATCTAATATCTCCATTAGTGGAGGTACAGGATCGAGTACGGAACCATACCAATTAAAGGTTAACTAAAATATAAAGCGAGTAAAATGTGTCGGGTGTTTGGCAAAGGCAAACCGCCCTGGAAGAAGAATAAGTGCGGGTGCTAATCCTTATAAATCAATTAGCAATATTACTTAATAAGTGAGACTTTTTTATGTCTTGCTTTTTTGTTTTTTTAGATAATAAAAAAAGACAATCTTACGAAAGTCTTATTTAAGCTGCTAATGGTTCAGCAGCAACATCTTCTGATTCTTCTGCTAACTTAATTGCACCCACTGGACAAGAATCAACGGCATTTTGTAATTCTGGTGTATCAAGATGTTCTTGAGTTTTAACCTCGGATAAACCTGTAGAATCATTTATTTCAAAATGTTCTTCATCAATTGTAGTGCACATACCACATCCCATACACATTTCATCTACTATTAATTTTTTCATATTATTTCCTCCTATGTAATTATACCAATAATTATAGAAAAAAGTAAATTAGTAATACCAAAAAATTAGGATTTATGCTATTATGTTATTGATGGATAGTAATTGAGGTAATGATATGAACAATGATTATAATGAAACTACACCAAGTCGTGTCAGAAAAAATGCTAATCTTTATAGAAGAATTGATGCTGCAAGTATCGATGATATAGAACCAAGAAGGGAAGAAGAAATAATTGAATCTAATACTACGACTATTGATGTAGAAAAACTAAAAAGTATGCTTGATAAAAAATATCGTGAACCTAGTAGTAATACTTTAAAAGATATAGATCATAACTTAGTTAATAGAGATATTAATTTAGAAGAAACTAGAGAATATAATTTAGATGAGATATTAAATAAAGCTAAAGATAATAATGATACAGACTATGGGGTAGAAAGATTAAAGAAATTAAGTGATACTAATGTTTCTATATTAGATGGTTTAAATATTAAAGAAAATGATGATACTAATAAAAGTAAAGTAAGTAGTGATTCTAAGAAGTTAATTGAACTTATTGATACTATAAACTTAAAAGAACAAGAAGGATATGATGCTTTATTAAAAGATACTAATAGTAATGAAGAAGAGTTTTATGATACTGATAAGAATAGTGCTTTATTAGATGATTTGGCTTTAGAAGATACAGGTTCTAATGAACCACTGGATATGTTAAGTGAACTAACTGGTAATGATGAAGATACTAAGGTAGTTGGTGCTAGTAAGATAGAAGATAATATTGATGATGAAAAGATAAACATTAAGAAAAATACTAAACCAGATAAGTATGATGATATTGACTTAGAAGATACTGATGATGATTTTGATACAACCGAAGTAGTTAGTCGTGATGATACAGATGAATTTACAGATAGTATTGAGCTTACAACAACTCAAATATTTACCAAAGATGATTTTGAAGATTTTGATGATTTAAAAGAAGCTACTAAACCGCGTATTTTTGTTAAAATATTAATATTCTTAATAGTTATTGCGGTTATAATTGGTACAGTCTTTGTTTTAGATAGAATTCTAGATTTAGGGATATTAAGTAGATTAGGTATTAATTTTTAGAAATATAAGGATTAGTAAGAGAAGAAAAATAAAATAATAATCTTCTCTTTTTTGATATCAATTAATATATTTTAGTATGAAAAGGTTTAAAAGACGAAAAAAAATTAATTTCTTATTAATATATATTATTTTAATTTTAATAGAGTTTATCTGGGCTGTTAATAGTTTAGGTAAGTTGATAAGTCCTAAGTTAATTAATATTGTTAAAAATAATATTATTTATTATGATAATTTGTTAGTTGAAGAGTATGTAGATACCCAAGAGTTAAGAAGTAGTTTAATTGATGATTTAATTTCTTTAGATAAGAATAAGAATGAAGAAATAATGAATATTGATATTAATACGGCTAAATCTTATGAATTAATGGCTGGTATTGTTAAGGAGTTAAAGAATAAATCTAATAATTATGATGATGTTGATCTTTATGCTAAGAATAAAAGAGGTTCTATGGTATTAAGGTATCCTGTTGGTCTTGCTAGTTCTAATATTTTACTTAATAATTTGGGATATCGTATTCCTTTAAAATTAGAATTAAATAGTAATGTTTTAACGGGTATTAAAACTAAAGTTACTAATTATGGGTTAAATAATGCTTTGATTGAGGTTTATTTAAAGGTTAGCTTTGTTTCTAATGTTATTTATTTTAGTATGGATGAGGCAATTAACAGTGATTATGAAATTCTTTTAGCAAGTCGGATGGTAATGGGAAGAGTTCCTGATATGTTTAATGGTTATTTGGAAAAAAATATTGAGAGTAATAATGTTAAAAATTAATAATTTGAAATTTAAGATTATGGCATAAATTGGTAGATTTATACTAGTTATTGTGTACCATATTTGTTAGATACATTTGATTGTTAGGTGGTTTTGACCTCGGTCCATATTTTAACTTTTTAGAAATGGAAGGAGGCGGTCCTAGAATGAAGGAAAAAGATGGAGTATTTAATTATGCTCATAGTAATTTTAGCTTTTGTAGACGAAATTATAAATTCTATCAAAAGGAAGTAAATTTTTTTATAAAAAATTTGAAAAGCACCTACTCATCATGAATAGGTGCTTTTCATACATTAAACTAATGGACTAAAGAAACATCTAACACGCAAAATCAAATGTATCTCTTTTTTTATTTAAGAACAATTAAGTTCTTTCACTAAGTAGTATAGCATATTTTTTGATTTTTGCAACTACCTGTGGTCCATTATTATGATATTTAATTTCAGAAAAATTATACTTAATTTTCCATTATATATATTTAAAAGATAATAACATAAAAATTAAGAAAATGGCTTAAATCGGTAGATTTATACTGGTTATTGTGGTACCATATTTGTTAGATACATTTGATTGTTAGGTGTTTTGTCCTCAGTCCAAATCTTAAAATTTATTTTTTAGAAATGGAAGGAGGTTGGTCCTAGATGAAGGAGAATTATGGAGCATTTAATCGCTCTAATTATTATTTTAGTCTTAATAGACAGAATAGTAAATTCCAATTACAGGGATTAATTTATTATTTCGAAAAAGGGGTAATAGAAAAGCACCAACTCGACGAGATGGTGCTTTTCAACATTTACAAAATGGACTGAGAAGCACCTGACTTCCTAAATCAAATGTATCTCTTTTTTATTTAAGAACAACCAAGTTCTTTCACTAAGTAGTATAGCATATTTTTTGATTTTTGCAACTACCTGTGGTCCATTATTATGATATTTAATTTTAATTAAATTATACTTAATTTTCAATCATGTATATTTAAAAAATAATAACATAAAATTTAAGAAAATGGCGCAATTAAGTAGATTTATACCGGTTATTGTGGTACCATATTTGCTAGATACATTTGATAGTCAGATGTTTTTCCCTCAGTCCATATTCAAAATTTTTGAAAAAATGGAGGAGGTGGTCCTAGAATGGAGAAAAAAAGTGGAATATCTAGTAATATTCGCTCTTATCTTGGTCATTTTAGACGAAGTTATAAATTCTATAAGAAGAAAATAACTTATTATCTTTTAAGGGTAAAGAAAAACATCTACTCACTTTTTGAATAGATGATTTTTCATTTCAAACTAATATTTGGACTGAGAAACATCTAACATGCAAAAATCAAATGTATCTCTTTTTTTAATTAAGAACAATCAAGTTCTTTCATTAAGTAGTATAGCATATTTTTTTATTTTTGCAACTACCCGTGGTTCATTATTATGGTATTTAAATTTAAAAAAATGTCCATATTAATAATATATCCAAAGGATTAATGAAGTATTCAAAATAAATCAATTACTTTATGTAAATTTTAAACTATTTTCTACTTTTAAAAGACTAAAATTATGGTATACTATTGATAGAATAGTAGGTGAAGATGATGGATATATTTATTTCAATTGGATTTGATACTGCTATTAAGAAGTATGTTTTATTTACGGAAAAAAATCACCACGATTTAGCAACAGATTATCTCGTTTATGTCATGATGATGCTTACATTTATTTATAGTAAAGCTGACATTATGAATCCGTACTTAGCTCGTTATAAAAATGGAGCCTCTAATTTATTACATAATTTAACTAAGTATGGTTTAGGGGAAGAAAAAGTCAATAAATTTTTTAATGATTTAAATAATTACTTAGAAAGAGATAACTATAATAAAGTTTGTAATCAGTATAAGAATCCTTATTTTCTTATAATCCAAGAAGACCTAATAGATATGTTTTATGCTAAGTGGCAAAGTGTAGATGTTAGTAAAGAAGAGATGAAAAAATTTAAAAACCTACTATATTCATCAAAAAATAGTAATGCTGCTTGTAGGAAATTAAATGAATTATATAATACCAATTTAGATGGGGCTTTAGTCTATTTTAGTAACATTTTTAGTAGAAAAGATTATGCTATAATGATGATACCTAAAAAAGATAGAATTTTAGATATGAGTGTTTATAAACTATTTAATCTTAATGAACAAGATATTATTAAATTAAATAATGCGACCTTAGAAGAAATAAATAATGGGATCTATAATTATTTTCATATAAACCCAATTGGGATTAGAGCCTATGATAAATTAATGATGAAAGTTAATAAATTAAGTAATACTAAATATCGCTTAGCAGATAATACCGGAAGTATTAACTTAATTATGTTTGCTAGTTTCTTTAGTTTTATAATAATATTAGGGATTACGATAGGACTTATGTTAGTATGAAAACAAAGGTAATAAATGATATAACTTATTATGTTATAAAAGATGATAATGATATATTAAGTACTATGGATATAAGTGATAAATTAACGGAGTATTTTGATGATTTTGATTATATTGTTGGTGATATAAGTTATAGTGTTATAAGACTTAAAGGTTTTTATAGAGATAGTAAAAGTAATAATAAATTTAATAAGATAAGTTTTTTAAATAATTATTTAGAAAAATATTGTTCTTATGGGGCTAAATGGTTTATAATTAGTAAGATTTATAAAGATATAAAATAAAGAGTAAGGGATGGTTAGAGTGATAGAGAAAATTGAGATATTAAAAGAAAATAATGATAAATTAGTAGTAGATGCTATAAGTGCTTTTAGTATTGATTTTAATAATGTCGGGCATAATTTTTGTATTGCGACCGCTAATGAGTTGGATCAAAATGGTTTAGTAAAATTGTTAGTTAGTGAAATTACGGATAATGGTTTGATTAAAATTGCTGATGAAGCTTTATGGGGCGAAGTTAAAAATGTCATGAGAGCGATTATAAGTGGTAGTAGTTATACTTATAGTTATATTAAAATGCCTAAGAGTGTTAAAGCTAGTAATGATTTTGCCAGAGTAATTGCGGTTCAAGAAGCGGCTAAAACCCAGTTAATTAGTGATTATATGGCGAAGAAACCTACAGATGCAGTAGCAGTTCCAGTATCTGATAGTTTGATTGATAATCCCGCTATTTATCCAACAGAAACACCTGACTCAAAGGTTGGTCATGAAGTAACACCAGGGATTTCTGTAGAGATACCAGCACAAGATGGTAGTGTGGTTCAAGAAACGGAAGTAAAACCTATAAATGTTATGGATGTGCCTCAAACTACCCAAGTTGCTAGTGAGCCAGAAGTTTCAATGGATGATTTAGTAAAACAAGCTATTGAAAAAAGCGAAGAACCAACTAATTTTGATAGACAAGAAGAAGAAAAAAACTTGGCTATTGATGCTACAAAGTTAATGACTGAACTAGAAAATTATATTAGATTAGTTGTTAAAGATGAAATAAATAAGACAAAGTAAAAGTTAGAAAATATAACAATAAATAAGATATTTGCTCTCATAATTGAGAGTTTTTTTGCTTTTTAATTTTTAGTGTTTTCTTAAAATGGAAAGTTTGTATTAATTAATTATTTTAAAGCTAGATTTTACTTGTTAAAATAAAAGCTCAATGGTATTATATGAGCAACGGAAGTGGTATGATGGTATCGTTTATTTTTTACTTAGGAACAATTTTAGAAGCTTTTATTTTGCAAAGAATAAATCAAGATTGTTTATATAATGATGCTGGTAAAGAAGGATATAAAATAAAAATCGAAGATGATGATTCTATACTACAATTAGCTTTTTTAGCAAAATTTATTCCCGTGGTTAATTTATTAGAAGGGTTTTATCATATAATTAATTATAATCTAAATAAAGATGAGATTATAGCTTATTTAAAGGAAAAAAATTTAATGGAACCTTTTACTAAGGGAGATAAGTTTTATTATTTAAAAGAGGAAAATATTAACAGGTGTCGGGAAATAGCAGATAGATATTATATGCAAAGAAAAGAGCCATATTATATAATTTTTATAGGTGAGTATGATGTTTGTAAAGTTAGTTATGTTTTTGATTTTCCTTATCACGATATAATTATTTTAGATATTGAAGGAACGATGGAAAATTTAGATTTAGAAGAGCAAAAAAGAGTAGTAAAAGAAACAATCCAAAAGTACGAAGAGGTTTGTATTAATAAATGTGGAGGGTTAATGGCGTATTATGATGCTGTAAGAGAAGGTCATTTTAATCCTGAGAAGATTGTTACTAAGACACCTCATTTTTTAGAAGAAATGTTAAGTAAAAAACTTAGTTTACAAAGGAAAAAAGCTTAAAAAAATCCTTGATTTATCGCAAAAAAAACTATTAAAAATGTTGTTAAAATAATTTAATGGTGTTATATTTAAGGCGTAGTTTAAAGGAGTATTTTATGGGAGAATTAATATTTTGGGGAGGAAGTATTGTTGAAACTTTTATCTTTAATGAATTAAATTCTAAGAAGCTTTATAAAGATTTAGCAGATAGAGGTTTTAAAGTTAAAATTATTGATGATGGTGGTATTTACATGCATGAGGTGCCAATGTATTTAAGATTTATTCCCTTTTTTAATCTTTTAGCTACTTTTCAGTATATTATGCAATATAATGAGATGATAGATGAGACAATTTTTTATTTTCAAAGTAAGGGAATGATATCTCCTTTAACTAAGAAAGAAAGAGAACTTTATAGACTTAATCCAACTATTAAAACTGCGATGGATATAGCTAAAGAAGATTATTTAAGACGAAAATATGGTAATTCGATTATTTTACAAAGTGAATTAGGGAATACTAAAATAGTTTATTTTTATAACTTTGAAACATTAGAAATTGAGATTTCTTCATGTGAAGGGCATTTGGCAACTTTAAAGAAAGAAGATTTAGATGAATTAGTTGGGACTATACTAGAAGTTAATTTACAAGATTATTATGATTATTATGGTGATGAATGGGGATATTATCATGCTATAATGGACGGAAGGGAATTACCGGTTAGGATTATAGTTAAAGAAAGTGATTATCAAATGGAAGATATTTTAGAAAATGGTTGGGATAAGAATATGGGATTACCAAGAAATAAAAAGGGGTTTTTAGGTAATGTTTTCCAATTAACTTTACATAAAAAAGAAAAGTAGAAAGGGACTTTAAATGAATTATTTTGCTTTTATAGATAAATATGGAAAAGTAACTTATAAAGATAAGAAAGAAACCGAAATAGATATTTTATTATTTAGTCAGCTAGCTTATTTACCAATGGATAATATTGATTTTAAAAATAATCAGAAATATACCTTAGAAGAAATAGCTACTAATATTGATAGAAGTGTTTTTTTAGAGTCTTTGATTGCCCAACGAAACGCTTTAAAATTATTAGATACAATTAAAGATTTGCCGCGTTTTAAAGAAATAAAGGTTACGGATTATTCGTATATTATGGATGAGAACTCTCAGTTTGGAGCAGTTACTTTCATTTTACCCAATAAGAAAATAGTTATTGCTTTTCAAGGAACCGATAATACAATTGCTGGTTGGAAGGAAGATGCTATTCTTTCTTATAAATATCCTACAACTTCCCAAGAACTGGCAGGAAGTTATGTGGAAAAAATTATTAGCAAATATAAACGCTCGGTAATTGTTTGTGGTCATTCTAAAGGGGGTAATCTAGCTTTGGTGGGAGCCATGCGAACTACACTTTTAAAAAAATTAGCTATCAAAGAAATATATTCCTTTGATGGACCGGGGTTGCGTGAGAACGAATTTAATAGTAATCAGTATAAACAAGTAAGAAGAAAATTACATAATATTATTCCTGATGAAAGTATGGTAGGGGTTCTTTTTAATCAAGAAAATTTAGATGTCATCAAAAGTAATGCCAAAGGAATAATGCAGCATGCCACAACTTCATGGCAAGTCGAAGACGATAAATTAGTAAGAACAAATAAGAGTGCTTTAAGTGATAACTTAGATAAAGCTATTTATGATTGGTTATCTAATTACAATTTAGAACAAAGAAAACTGATTATTGATGAAACTTTTGGGCTTTTAGAAAAAAGTAATATTAAAATAGTCAGTGATATAAGTGATAACTATTTAAGAAGTCTATTTGAAGTTTTAAAAGCAACCGAAACTTTAGATAATCAGACCAAAGTAGTTATATTTAATTGTTTAAAATTATTAAGTACCACTTTATCAAAAACTTTAATTAATATGGAATTAAATAATTTGAAGAAAAAAATTAATAATAATATCTTTAAAGAAAAAATAAATATGGATAAATAATAAGTAAACCAAAAGTAAGAAGTTTTGTAATCAAAAATAACTATTTCCAAGTCTTAAATAATTTGCTATAATCTAGTTAGAAGATAAGGGTGTAGTAAGATGAACAATTTTTATAATGCAGATAAATATTTTTTAGTAGATACAATTCATGGTAATTTAAAAGCCAGTAATATTAATTTAGTACCTTTAAGTAATGCTTTAATAAATTTATATAATAGAAGAACTTTTAAAGTTTTAAGTAAAAAAAGAATAGTAGATGAAATAACTGGTAAAGAATCATTTGTACCTATTGAGTCATTGGGGTTTTTACATACTAGTGATAGTCCTTATCAAGATGATTTAGATGTTATCTCATATGAAGTATTAAAACTTTTAGGAATTAATGCCATGCCAGCGTTTCATTTACTTACACAAGAAAAATTGAGAGGTTCCATATTAATAAGTGCCCTAAACTTGAGTGATGAAGTATATACGATTGAAGATTTATCGAAAAAAATAGTTTTAATGATTAAAGAAAATAAGACAGCTATTCCAGAGTTTTTACTTAGCTATATTCATTTAGGAAGTAATAGTAAAAATAGTCCTATTATGGATATGAAAGTTGTTAAAGAATTAATAGATTTTCCAATTAATATAATAAGTTATGTCTTTAATTTAGATAGTAAAGCTTTATATAAAATCAAGTTAAATTATATTAATTATTTACTTGGGATGTATGTTATTAATCAAAATAATATTGAATTAAATACTTATGGCGTTTATAAGAGTAAGACTTCAAGTATTGTAAGTATGTTACCAGCTTTTAATTATAGTAAAACATTAGAAAAAAGTAATGTTGTTAATTTGAATAATAAATATGTTGATAAAGAAGTTTTTTTGAATACTTTGTTTAATGGTTATTATGAGTTTTTTAAAGATATAAGTAGAGGCTTAATGGAGAATGTTTCAGCTTATAAAAAGAGTATGAGTTTAATTATCGATAATAATACTTCGGGTAAAGATGCTAAAGTTATTACGGATATTCTTTTTGGTTTGATTGATAATGTGGCTGGATTAGAAGAAGAACATCGTTTAAGTTTTGGCGAGTCAAGAATTGATATGGCTCTTACGCAGACTAGTATTAATTTAAATGCCGTAAATCATAATCAAGAAGTTAGAAATAAGTATGAAAAAGTTGAGCAACATTATAAAGTAACAGGAGATATAAGTCCAAAAGATGATATTGGCGAAGAAAAGCCAAAAAGTCCCGAAAGAGAAATGGTGAAGGTAAAAGTTGAAGAAGCTAAACCCGTAAAAAAAGGTCATTTAGGTTCCATAATTTGGGCAATTGTCATTATTCTTATTGTCATTGCTATTGGTTTTGGTGCATATTATCTGTTAACGAACTATATTGATTGATTTTTAAGGCTTTTTATGGTACAACTTAAGTAGGTGATTTGTATGCTTATTTCCGTTGAAAAACAAGAAATTGGTCCAGTTTATAAAAAGGTGTTGGAATACAAAAGAAGATTTAGTGGGGGAATTTATTGGCGTTTAAAAAAACATGCGGCCGTGATTGAAAGACATTTAAATCCGGGGGAAGAAGTAATGTATGCTTTTCCTGCCCAAAAAAATGAGTCGCATAAAGATATATTTAAT
This sequence comes from uncultured Bacilli bacterium, assembly GCA_934096535.1. Taxonomy (GTDB): domain Bacteria; phylum Bacillota_I; class Bacilli_A; order RF39; family UBA660; genus CAG-605. The sequence goes on from CAKOMC010000014.1 coordinate 13,630, forward strand.
ACTTGTATATTGGCACTTACAAATAAAAGAATTTTGATTGGGCAATCTAAATTGTTATTTGGTTATGCCTTAACCTCAATTACGCCTGATTTATTTAATGATTTAGAAGTTTATGAAGGTTTAATTTGGGGAATTATTACGATAGATACGGTTAAAGAATTAGTAAATTTATCGAATATAGATAAAAAAGCTTTACCAGAAATAGAGACTAATATTACTGAATTTATGATGGAAGAAAAAAAGAAGTATGTAATTAAAAAAGATTAACATAAAATATAAAGATTCATATCCTACAATAGGATGTGATTTTTTATGTATGATAAGTATACGGTAGGTTACAATGAGACATTAAGTGATATTGCAAAGCGTTTTAATACAACTAAAGAAGAGTTACTTAGTGTTAATAATATTTATGATGAAGGTATGATAAGAGCAGGAATGGATATTGCTGTTCCCATAAGTAATGATTATTTTACAACTTATACGGTTAATAGTGGGGATAATTTATATGCTATAGCGAGGCGTTATAATATAAATCCGACTTTACTGGCAGCGTTAAATGGCTTAAATATGGACGATTATATTTATCCTAATCAGAAGATTATGATTCCTAAAAGTGGTTATAGTTTTTATATTACTAAAGATGGGGATACTTTAAGTACGGTTGCGGACAAGTTTAAAAGAAGTGTTAACGAGTTAACAAGTATGAATCAAACCATATATTTGCTTCCCGGACAATTAATGATTAATAGAACAAAGTAGATGAGTAGTTATCTACCTTTTTTTCATTTAAAAAGAAATTAAAAAGTTATTTGTAATTAATAATTGTTAAAATGAAGAAAATGCGATTGTAAAAATGTTGCAATTAGAAAATTCTTAAGGTATAATTATTAGTATAGGAGAGAGTTTTATGAATAAAAGTATTAATAAAAAAGGTTTTACATTAGTTGAATTATTGGCTGTTATTGTTATTTTAGCCGTACTTGCTTTAGTTGCGATGCCAAATGTTACAAGATTAATGGAGAATGCTCGTAAAAATTCATTCACTACAGAAGCTGAGGAGTTTGCTAAGTATGCACAGACTGCCTATACGAATGTTCAATTAGCAGGAAGTCTTACTAGTTCTGGACAAATTTCAAAATTTAAAGTACCAGGTACAGCAAAAGGAGATTTTGAATACTTTTGTATTTCTTATCAAAAGTTGAAAGCTGATCAGTATGTTAATAAATCTAATGATGCTGCTTATGGTGGAATTATTGAGTTATTTATTCCAGCTTCTACAAACTCAACTGTTACTTCAACAATTACTAATATTTATATGACTAATGGTAGTTATGCAATCAATGGTATTTCTTTAAGCAATTTAGCTTCTGGAAATTATACGGAAGGATCTGGTAATACACTTGGCCAATATAATAGTGGTATTAAGTTAGTTGTTAACGGTGCTAGTAAAGATGTATCTGGTATATCTAATGGTAGTGATGAAGGAACAAAAGGTAATTTATGTTTAACTACACAAGATGCTGTTAAAGCTGAAGTATCTAAATTAGATGGTGCTCATCAATTTAACTAAGAGACTTAATTTAAGTCTTTTTTTTAAAGCTTTAATTTGGTAAAATAAAGCATGAGAGAAGGTTTTAAAATGGTAGTAATAGGTTCACATGTGTCTTTTGGCAAAGATCAGCTTTTAGCATCGGTTAAAGAAGCAATATCTTATGGGGCAAATACATTTATGTTTTATACAGGAGCACCTCAAAATACAATAAGAAAAGAAATTGATGAAGAAAAAATAAAGGAAGCTCAAAAGTTAATGCAAGAAAATGGTATTGATATAAATAATGTCATTTGTCATGCTCCTTATATAGTTAATCCTGCTAGTAATGATCCTGGAAAACAAAATTTTGCAGTTGACTTTTTAAAAGAAGAATTAAGAAGATGTAATTTAATGGGGATAAGACAGATGGTTTTACACCCCGGGAGTGCGGTTAACGAAACAAGAGAAGAAGGATTAAATAACATTGTAAAAGTTTTAGATGGTATTTTAGATAACGATTATAATGTTAAAATTCTTTTAGAAACAATGGCTGGTAAGGGTAATGAATGTGGTATTAACTTAGAAGAAATTAATTATTTATTAAAAAATGTCCAAGATAATACTAAGTTAGGAGTCTGTTTAGATACATGCCATTTAAATGATTCAGGAGTAGATATTAAAACTTTTGATAATTATTTAGATGATTTTGATAAATTAATCGGTTTAGAAAGAATAGGCTGTGTTCATGTAAATGATAGCAAAAATCCAATAAGCAGCCATAAGGATCGTCATGAAAATATTGGTTTAGGAACAATTGGTTTTGATAATTTAGTTAATGTTATTTATAATGAAAGACTTAAAAATATTCCTTTTATCTTAGAAACTCCTTATATTTGCAAAGAAGATAATGAAAAAGAAAAGATTTATCCACCATATAAGTTTGAAATAGAAATGCTAAGAAATAAAGTGTTTAATTCTAATCTATTAAATGACATTAGAAAGTATTATAAATAATAAAAAGTAAATGTTATAAAAAATAAGCTAGGATAATTTAAAAAGAATAGAGTTTCAAGATTTATTATCGTTGGAATTGTCTATTCTTTTTTCATACTTGATATATTCATAATTACTATTTTTACTTCTTAAAACCATTTGGTTATAGACTTTATCTCTTAAAGATATAGCGGCTTCTTTTTGAGTTTCTTTAGAATCAGGATAGAACGGTCCATCGATATAAATAGTTATTTTAGGACGGTTACCAAAACGCTTTTTTTGATAAGTGGTTGTCATAGAAAATGAGGGAACTTGGTCTTTAACAGGAAATCTAAAAGAAGATATGGGAAGTGGTCTTATTTGGGTATAATATGGCCATAGATGAGCTTCGGGATAAATAGTTATCGAATGATTTTGGACTAAAGTGTGCATAGCCTTAAATAATGCTTCTTTTTCATGAATCTTTCTAGGAATTGGTAAAGCTCCAACAAAGGGGAGGATTTTTCCCAGAAAGGGAATACCTAAATTAGCAGTACTGACAACAACATAATTTTTCTTGGGAAAAGTAAGAAGTAAAGGATCTAGGGCATCACCAATCATTTGAGTATGATTACTAAATAAGTAGTAACCTTTATAGTCTTTTAAGACTTTTTTATTTTTAAATGTTACTTTAAGAATTAGTTTACAATAGATAAGGGCAACTAGATATGCTAAAAAATAAAGAATAGAAGAGATAATCTTATAAAAAATGTTGGTATTTAACCATTTGTAGTTATCTTTGATTTCATAATTTTGGTTACTAGAAGTAACAAAATCATCAGTATAACTAGCATATGTTTTAAAGGTTGGTTTTTTCATAAATATCACATGATTATTGTAGCAAATTAATTGACTAATTTCACTAATTTTGCTATCATTTGATAGAAAGAAGTGATGTCTATGCGAAAATTAACCGAACAAGAAATCGTAAGAAGAGATAAATTAAAGGAAATAGCTAAAGTATGTAATCCTTATCCCGATAGTTTTAAGAGAACACATACATTAAAGGAAGCTAAAAATTTAAGTGATGGTACAACTGATGTTAGCGTTTGTGGTCGTATTATTTTTATGCGTAAAATGGGTAAATTGTCTTTTGTGCGTATTAGGGAATTAGAAAGTGATTTACAATTAGAATTTAGAATTGATGAAGTTGGTGAAGAAAGATATGATTTCTTTAAAAGACTTATTGATTCTGGTGATTTTATTGGTGCTAGGGGTGAAATTTTTACAACCCAAACTGGGGAAAAGACTTTAAGAGTTCATAGTTTTGAATTTTTAGGGAAAGCTTTAAGACCGTTGCCAGAAAAATTTCATGGACTTCAAGATACAGAACTTAAATATCGTAGAAGATATGTAGATTTAATTATGAATCAAGATTCGCGTAATGTATTTTTAGGTCGTAGTAAATTTTATGCTTTTTTACATCGTTATTTAGGAGAAAATGGCTTTTTAGAAGTTGAAACGCCAATTATGCAAACTGCTGTTAGTGGGGCGGCGGCCAAACCATTCTTTACCCATCATAATGCTCTAAATTTAGATATGAATTTAAGAATTGCTCCCGAAACTTATTTGAAACAATGTATTGCTGCTGGTTTTGATCGAGTATATGAAGTAGCTAAGTGCTTCCGTAATGAAGGCATGGATACTGAACATTTACAAGAGTTTACACAAGTTGAATGGTATGTAGCTTATTGGAATTTTGAAGATACTATTGTTTTCTTCCAAAACTTTATTAAAAATGCGTTATTAGAACTTACTGGTTCAACCATAATTAATTACCGTGGTAATGAATTAAATTTTGATGGAAATTGGGAAAGAATTAATTATATTGACGCTATGAAAGAATTATTAGGTAATGATTTTTTAAATATTACGGACCCAATGGAGTTAAAGAAATTAGTGGTAAGTAAAAATTTATTTACAATGACTGATATGGCTGAATATAAGTCTGTAAGTCAGATTATTGATTTTGTTTATAAAAAGAAAATACGCGCTAATATTGTTGGTCCAACTATTCTTTACAATTATCCAGCGGTTTTAAAACCACTTGCTAGAAGAAATGATGATGATAATAATGCTGTTGATGTTTTCCAAGTAGTTGTTTGTGGAACCGAAATTTGTAATGCTTATTCAGAGTTAGTTAATCCTGAAATTCAAAGAGCAAACTTTGAAGAACAAGCTAAAGCTAAGAGTCAAGGCGATGATGAAACTATGGAACTTGACGAAGACTTTATGGGAGCAATGGAACAAGGTATGCCACCAATCTCCGGTTTAGGTTTTGGAATCGATCGTTTGATGATGTTAATTTATAATCAAGAATCAATTCGTGATGTTGTATTATTCCCAATTATGAAAAAAGAAAATGAAACTTCAACATCTAGTGAAGTTAAAACTACGGTAGCAACTCCAGTTGAAGAAAAAATCGATTTTTCTAAAGTAGAGATTGAACCATTATTCCAAGATTATGTTGATTTTGATTTGTTTGCAAAATGTGATTTTAGAGCCGTTAAGGTTAAGAACTGTATAGCTGTACCAAAGAGTAAAAAATTATTACAATTTACTTTAGATGATGGTACTGGCGTTGATAGAACTATTCTTAGTGGTATTCATGCTTATTATGAACCAGAAGCTTTAATTGGTAAGACTTTAGTGGCTATTACAAACTTGCCACCAAAAGCAATGATGGGAATCGAGTCTTGTGGAATGTTATTGTCAGCAGTTCATCAAGAAGAAGGCGAAGAAAAGTTAAATCTTTTAATGGTAAGTAACAATATTCCTGCAGGGGCTAAATTATATTAAGAAATTTATAGAAAGTCTAAAAGTTTTTAGGCTTTTTCTTTTGGAAAAAAATACATTTTAAGATGTATTCAATGGTAGATAAAGTAGTTTCAAAGGTAATAAAAGAACAAAAAATTATAAAGATTTGTTTTAAATAAAAGTAATCTAATTATAGGAAAATTTGGCGATTCAAAATTAATGCTTTTTTCTAAATTGAGATTGAGTAATATAAATAAAAGCAATTTCATACTATTTTTTAGAGAGGAATTGATTTTATGAAAATGAGTATACCTTATGAAAAAGAAATTGTCTTTAATACGAAAATTGCTGAAATTACTTCCATTTCCTTAGAGTATGAAGCCAATGTCTTAGATGATGATATTGAAGGAGAATTTATTGTTTCAGGTGATTATAAAATTCATGAATTAAGTGTCAATAAAGAGCCATTTAAATATCGTATTCCATTTAGTGTTTCTTTAACCGATGATATAATTAGAGACTCAATTAAATATGATATTAATAACTTTACTTATGAAGTAATTGATGATGATACATTAAAGATAAATATTGAATTTGGAGTTTCTTATGAAATGGTTAAAGAAAAAGAAGAAGATACAAAAGAAGAATTGATTAAAGAGGCTGTAACTTTTCCAAACACAGAAGAAGAAATAGATAACCAAAAAAGAGAAGAAGCGGCATCTCGGGAATTAAATAATCTTTTAGATGATATTGAGTTAAATAATGAGATAGATAATAATAAAATAAAAGATAATATTAATGTTAAAGATAATGCTGTAGATGTAAAAGTAAAAAATACAACTGAAGAGGCTACTAACAATGCCAATAAAGAAGTGGTTTTAAATAATGTGAGTAATGCTTTAAATACTTATGTAACATATCATATTCATATTTTAAATGATGGCGAAGATGTTAATACCATTATTAATAAATATAAAGTAACTAAAGAATTAATAGATGAATATAATTCGGGCTTGGAATGGGTTATGGGTGAAAAAGTAATTATTCCAGATTTGCAAGATGATTAGTTAGAATAATTAAGAAAATAAAATAAGAAAACTAAAGTAATAGAAATGAATAATGAAATAAAAAGAATAATAGAAAAATATAAACCTTTAAAATATACTATTAAGGGAAAAACAGTTAATCTTTTTAGTACCGCTGGTGATTATGTTATTAAGCCAACTAAAAAGAATATTAAAGAATTATTTAATTATTTAAATTCGAGAAATTTTACTAATTTTCCAAAGATTATTGAACAAAATGATGATTATATTACTTATGAATATGTTGAAAGTTTAGATACACCTAAGGAACAGCAGCTTTTAGATTTGGTCTTAGTAGTAAGTAAATTGCATAATAAAACGGCTTATTTTAAAGAAGTAACGGAAGATAAATATACCGAAATTTATGATAATATTAAAAACAATATTTTGTTTTTAAAAGAATATTATAGCAAGATGTATGATGAGGCTTTTAAGGAAATTTATAGTAGTCCTTCTAATTACTATTTTCTTTTAAATTATAGTTTGATAAATAATGATTTAACATTTATAGAAAATGAACTTGATGAGTGGTTTAATTTAGTAAAGGAAGCTAATAAACAAAGAGTATGTCTTGTTCATAATAATTTGTCTTTAGACCATTTTGTTAAAGGAATGGATAGTTATTTATTAAGCTGGGATAAATATAGTTTTGATACACCTGTAATTGATATTGTTAATCTTTATAAAAATGAATATTTAACTTGTGATTTTAGTGATATTTTAAAAGAATATTTAAAGAATTTTAAATTAAATAAAGATGAAGAAAAATTATTATTTATTTTATTATCGTTACCTGATGAAATTCATAAAGAAACGAGTGAGTTTAATAATACTTGTAATGTTGCCTTGGTTGTTGATTATGTTAAGAGAACTGAAAAGTTAATAAGGCCATATTATACGGAAAAGAAGAAAGAAGAGAATTGATACTTCAATTAAAAGAATAAAGATATTAAATCTTAAGGGTAAAATTAAAGTTATAAGGGTTTGGTAAAAAATAAGGATGGAAAGTCCAATTATAGCTAAAATAGTAAAAAAATTGGGGATTCTTGGTCGATTATTACACATATATAACACCTATTTTATTATATGAAAAATATAATAAAGGGTGTTTTTTCTTTAAAAAAAATTAAACGCAAAAAAAATAAAAGAATTTATCTAGTATAATGTTAGTTATTTTTAAAGAAAGTTAGATGCTAAAAAATAGATATGAGTTTTTGCTAAATGAATGGTGTTTCAATTGAGTTTAATCTTAAGAAATTTAATGAAATAGATTACTTTAGAAAAGTCATGTTGATTCGATTATGTATAAAATATTTTTAATAGTAGTCTTATATTGTCTAATTGTTTACATTGAAAAAATTATAGCTATTTAAAAATAGGTAATAGTTTGTTATAATTAAGAAGATAAAAGTAGGTGATAATAGTGCGTAAGAATAAAATGGAAAAATTTATTAGTGGTATTTTAATTATTGGTATTCTAACTAATTATTTTTTCTGGAATATTAAACAAGTTAATGCTAAAACTAATTATAAGGCTTATACTACTACTGATGTTAACTTTCGCCGGGAGCCAAATACGAATGATAATACTAGTGATGGCAATATAAACATTATTACCAGTATTGATGCCAATAGCATTGTAACTGTCATCAGTGATGATATTGTCAGTTATACTAATTGTCGTTCTGGTTGGAAACAAATTGTTTATAATGATACTAAAGGTTATATTTGCTCTGGTTATTTAAGTGAAAAACCACTTGAAGAAAAATATGATCGACCATGGAATACACCGAAAAAAGCTATCATGGGTGGGGCTAAGTGGATTGCTTCTGGTTATATTTCTCGTGGACAGTTTACTTCTTATTTGAAAAAATTTAATGTTAATCCAAAAGCGGACAGTTCCATGTACAATCATCAATACCAAACTAACATTGCTGCTCCCTCTAGTGAATCACTTACAACTTATAATGCTTATAAAAAACAAGGATTCTTAGATTTACAATTTACTTTTAATATACCAATTTTTAATAATATGGCTGATAAATATGATCGTTATGTTGGTTATGATAATTTAGGTACTAAAAGACCAATTAAAAATCTGGTTGATAATATAGAAGCTTTAGATACGGTTGTAGACCAGGAGTTTGAAAATAACCTAAACAACGAGGGATTTCCCGAAAGTTATAAACGCATTTTAAGATATTTACATAGTATTCATCCAAACTGGCAATTTAAAGGCATGCAAACTGGTGAAGATTTTAATTATGCCGTTGACCGTGAAAAGTGGATTGGCGCCATTGACATGAGTGATTATTATGATGAGTCTAGAGTGGTTGTTGAAGGAAGGAGATGGTATGTTCCGACAACTGCCGCGACTGCTTACTATATGGATCCTCGTAATTTCTTAACAGAAAAATATATCTTTCAATTTGAAGCTTTAAATTATGATGAAAAATATACTGAGGATTTAGTACAAGGGGTTTTAAATAAGACTTTTATGAAGGATGATAGTCTTGTTGATAAACAAAGTTATAAGAGTATTTTTGTTGAAGCTGGTAAAACTTATGATATGTCACCTTTATATTTAGCCTCACTTGCTCGGCAAGAATTAGGGACAAATGGCAGCATTGCTAGTACTGGGGAAAAGTTTACTTATAATGGTAATGAGTATCAAGGAATTTATAACTTCTTTAATATTGGCGCCAATACTGGTGTTTATGATGGATTAATGTATGCAACTGGTGGTTACTGTAAAATTTGTGGCGACTATGTTGCTCCAGTTACTCCTGATAATTCTAACAACAATAATAACAATAATAATAGTGGTAGCAACAACAAACCTAGTGATGAGGTTATTGTTGTGCCAAGTAGTAAAACGATAATTGGCAATCTAGGTCTTAAAGAATATGGTGAGTATTTAAAAGGATTCAATATTGGGGAGACAATTAGCACATTAAAAGCTAAAGAACTAAGTGTTACCTATAGTAGTGATAATCTAATTGCCACAGGAACTAAGATAACATTTAATGATGGCAAGAGTTATACTGCTATAGTTTACGGGGATTTGACGGGTGATGGTCTAGTAAATTCAGCCGATTTACTTCGTTTGCGTCAATATTTGTTAAGTACTAAAGATTTAAGCGGAGCTTATAAAGAAGCTGCTGATTTAACCGGCGATGGTCAAATAAATTCAGCCGACTTACTTAAATTAAGACAATATTTATTAGGTCAAACTAATATAAATCAATTATAAAAATATAAATAGAAAGGATTATTTAGATAAGAAATAAAATTCTAAAGAAAAGAAAATTATGAAAAAAAATTATTGTTTATATACTTTAGCCTTATTTGGAGTTGGGATAGCAACAATTAATGCTGCCCCTTCTTATAATTTTAAGGTTTCAAGCGGGACAATTACAAATGGCAACAAAGTAACAGCTTCGATTACGGTAAGTGGAACTGCTAGTTGGCAAATAAAAATTTTGAGTTCTGGAAATACGGAAGGCTGTTCAAATAAGTGGGCTGATGCGACCGGTGATGCTAAAAACACAACTAAAACTTTTTCAACTACATGTAAAGCAAGTAGTACGGGGGTAATTAGTTTTCGCTTAGAAGGTAACATCACAGATGAGGCTGGGAACACGGTTAATCTAAGTGGAACTAAGACAGTAACGGTTAAAGAAAAAGCTCCTGATTCTAAAATCAATACTTTAAGTAGTTTGAAAGTTGATGGTTTTGAATTATCGCCTCAATTTGATAGTGATGTTTTAGAATATTCTGTAGTAGTGCCACCAAATACAACTAAGATTAATATTAGCGCGACTAAAAAAGATTCTACTTCAACTGTAAGCGGAACAGGAGAGTTTGAAGTTACAGAAGGAGATAATCAGTTTAAGGTTGATGTCAAAGCACAAAATGGTGATTTACGAACATATACAATTAATGTTTCCGTAACTGATGAAAATCCAATAAAAGTAAGTGTTGATAATGAAGATTATACCATTTTAAAAACATCTAGAAATTTAGAGATACCATCTCTTTACAGTGAAACTACTTGTGATATAGATGGGACTAGCATTCCTTGCTTTGTAAATGAAAATACTAATATTACTTTGGTGGCTTTAAAAAATGGTTATGGTGTAACCAACTTCTTTATTTATGAAAACGGTAAGTATTCTAAATATTATGAATTAGTTAGTGATAATTTAATTGTTATGCCAACTAATAATACTTTAAATATAAAAGGATATATTTTAAAAGAAATAACAATTAATGATAATAAAGTGAAGGCTTATCAGTATAAAAAATTAGATAATGACTTCTTTGTTTTTGAAGGTAGAAACTTAGAGGATAATTCCATTCATACTTATCTTTATAATCAAAAAGATAATACTTATATTTTATTTGATAATGATTTATATAATTCTTTATATAAAGACTATATGTTCTTTTTATATGTTTTAGGTGGTAGTGCTGGTATTATATTTTTAAGTTTAATAATTATTATGATTATATCTAGCAAAAACCGTAAGGCGCGCAAATTTGCTCTTAGCTTGGAAGAAAAAATTAAACATAAAGATAAAGAAATTGAGAAAATCAAAAAAATATATTATAATAATAAACATAAAAAAGGCAAAAAGAATAATAAAAATAATGTTAATGGGGAAACTAGTACAGTAAAAATAGACAATTCTTTACAATCTAATAAGGAAGAAGATTCTGATGATACTACAGAAGTTTATAATATCTTAAAAGACTAGGGGGATTTTATGGAGTTAGTTGTTAATGGACATAATGTATTTTTAATTATTTTAGTAACCTTTATTTGCAGTCTTGTTTTAGTACCAGTTATGATTAAAGTAGCTATTCATGTGCGAGCAATGGATTATCCGGATGGAATTAGAAAATTTCAAGCAAAACCAATGCCAAGATTAGGTGGAATAGCCATTTTCCTATCTTTTATGGTTGGATATATGCTGTTTGCCAGAGAAAGCATGATGATGCTATCAATTTTGATGGCTTCATTCTTATTGGTATTAGTTGGCTTTGTGGATTCTATAAATCCTGTTAAAGCTAGGTATCAATTGCTTACTCATTTCATTGCCGCCTTTACAGTGTCAGTTTATGGCGGATTAGTATTAAATAATGTTTCAATTTTAGGACTTAATTTAATTTTTCCATATCCATTTAATTATTTTATTACAATTATATTTTTGATAGCATTTATTAATATGGTCAATTTGATTGATGGACTTGATGGGTTAGCTGGTGGGGTTTGTTCAATATATTTTGCTACGATTGCAATAATTGGCTTAGTTGTTACTCAGATGGAGGGTTTAGATGTTATTCTGGCATTAATTATGTTTGGAGCTACTTTAGGATTTTTGGTGTATAATTTTCCACCGGCTAAGACCTATATGGGTAATTGCGGCAGTGATTTTTTAGGATTTATTGTCGGTGTTATTGCTCTTTTAGGCTTTAAAGCTACAACTTTAACAAGTATTGTTATTCCAATATTAATAATGGCTATTCCAATATTTGATACTTTATTTGCTATTTTAAGAAGAGCTATATCTCATAAAGGTATATTTACTCCCGATCATGATCATTTGCACCATCAATTATTAAAACTTAAATTTTCACCTCGAACTTCTATTTTAATAATTTACGGAATTACAATTATGTTCAGTGCGGTTTCAGTATTCTTTGTGTTAGGTGACCAGAAAATCGCAATGGCTATCTATGTTATTTTAATGTTAATTTTAGTGTTTATCGTGATGAAAACAGATATTTTATTTAAGCATAAAAAGACCAAAGAAAAAGAATTAGCAGAAATAAAAATAAATGTTGCCAAAGCTCAAAAAGTTATGAGAGAAAAAAGTAAACAAAAAAAGAAGAAAAAAAATCGCTAAACCTCTACTTCGGTAGAGTTTTTTTTTTTCATTTATGGTATACTTTTCTAAGTGATAGATATGAAAGAAAAATTAAAAGAAATATTACCTTATATAATTATTTTAGTAGCTGTTATTTTATTTAGGACTTTTATTGCTACGCCAGTTATAGTTAATGGCCCATCTATGCAAGAAACTTTGCATACGAATGATATTCTAATTTTAAGAAGGACTGAGAAGATTAAGCGTTATGATATTGTTGTAGCTAGTCATAATGGGGATAAACTGATTAAGCGAGTAATGGGCGTCCCTGGTGATAAAATTAAGTGCGTTAGCGGCATCATTTATGTTAATAATGAAGAAGTATCTAATTATGGATATGGAACATCATTTGATTTTCAGCAAGTTATATTGGGAGATGATGAGTATTTCTTAATTGGCGATAATAGAGAAGATTCTTTAGATAGTAGGTATTTTGGACCCGTAAATAAGAGTGATATAAGTGGGGTTGCTGATTTTAGAATTTTTCCTTTTACGAAAATTGGTAAATTATCTTGAAATGATTAATTAAAAAGTTAAGCCTCATTTAGCAAAAATCTAAATGAGGCTTTTACTTGTTTTTCCTTTTATAACAAATTATCTAATTATTTTTTCTTCTTTTAACTCGAAGTTTAAATTGTAAGGTATAAATTATTATCATTGCGAAAAGTTGTAAATTATTAGTTTTAATTATAATTAATATTTACTTTTTAAAACCATTTGGAAAAACAAGACTAGGGCTTAAAAGCATATTTTAATTTACCTTAAGTTTGCTTAAGACCCTAAAATTAGATTTCAAATTCGATGGAATTTAATTTGGATATTTCAAAATCAGTAGTTTCGATTTTTTGGGTAATTTCATCGATTTCTTTTTGAATATCTTTACTATCATAATTTAAATTATGGCATTCAAAATAAGAATTATTAACTTCCGTAACTCTTGCTTTGGTTGACCTATTGTTTACAATAGAATTATAGAAATTCTTTAGTTTTCGTAAATAATTATTATCAGAAATTGCTTGCTGTATAGTTCTGCCATCATTTAACTTATAGGTGTTATTCTTTTCAAATTGGATTTTTTTAAGTTTTGTAAGTAGTTCATAGGTGTTTTTTAAGTTCTGTAATTCTTCAGTAAAATCCTTTTTATAATCCTCTAGTATAGTTTCAGAACCGTCTAGTTCCTTAATTGAGGAACTATAAATATGTAGTCTGATATTACTCATTAAAGTGTTAAAGTTTTCCTCCTCTTCGTTAATTTTATTCATTAAAGTAGTAAGATTTAATTTCATATATAATTCATTCCTTTCATTGCTACCTAACTATATCATAAAAAAATATAAAAGTGGTCGCTTTGAAAGCGACAAATGCAATTTTAAATAATTTTATTTATTATTTATTGTATTTATAATTTTTTTCTTCGCTTTTCATTTATGTTAAAAAATAAGAAAAAATCATAGTTTTTTAATTATCGCTTCTAACTTTTAAAAATGTTTATTAATAAAAAAGAACCACTATAAAGTGGTCTTGCAATAACTATAAAGATAATTATTAATCAAATTAGTATCATAGATTTTATTATCGAAACAATAAGCTATAATACTATCGAAACTACTGCTACTTAAAGAGTAGCCGGCACTATTTAACAATGTATCAAATTCCGTTTTATCTAAATTAAGAGCAAGTCCTAACTTTATGATATTATTTTTCTTTGGGACATAATCTTTATAGCACCGGATTTTGGAAAATAACTTTCTATCTAGTTCTGCCGTTTTATAAACTTCTTGGTCTGTAAGCTTATATTTAGTAATTAAACTAAACAAAGTTTCTTTAAAACTAGAGGTTTTTCTTTTACTTAGATATCTTTTTAAATCCGTATCATTCATAATGATACCTCCTTTTATATCCCTATAAAGACATCTAAGCATTACAAATAATATCAAAAATGGTTTTTAAATGCAATAGAAAATTATAATAAAAAAGACTACACTTATATTCGTGTAATCTTTATTTTAAACGAATTTTTAATTATTTAATATAGAAGTAGTAAGAATTACCATCAGTTTTATCTTCATAAACTTCACCGTAATAAATGGCCAGTGGTTTTTTCATATTACTTTTAAGTTCATAAGAAATGTTGATTTCAATTTCTTCATTACTATTAATAGGATACTTTTTATTGTCTTCTAAAGGATATGTATAAGAAGATTTTTCTTTATCTAAGTTCCACATTAATGGAAAATCTTTATTACTGATATTTTTTTTCGTATCAGTAATGTTTTTTACTTTGACATTAATGTTTAATTTATCATCTTTTTCTTCATAGTTTAAAACGGTGATATCAAAATCTGTAACATGCGCAGTATCCCCAATATATAAGCCCATAAAACCACTGTTAGAATCTTTATTCATAATTAGATTCTTAGTTTTCCAAGCGGGATAATTGCTACTTTGAAGAGGCAAGGAACAACCACTTAAAATTAGAATAGTAAAAGCGATTAATAAAGTTTTAATATTTTTTTTAGTCATTATTTTTCACCTAACTTTCTAATCTCATAAGTATTTGCATTCTGTCTTTGTAAACTGTAGGAAGTAAATACTCCAATAATTGATAATAAATAACCAGTAAGTAGCCCATTATTAAATATCTTGTGGAATTCTCGTACTGTATTTAAATAATAAGGAATTGCTCGGTAGGCATCGAGTAGTTTAATTACATAATCGGCTTTATAAAGGTTATAAATGTAGATAGCACAGTTAATTTCGTGAGCCACTAAAACCATGAAAAGACCAATCATGGTAGAAATAATGATACCGGGAAGTTTAATGTTATGAGCAAATTTTTTATAGAAAACAGCAGAACCCATAGTAATAGCAATTCCAGCAATTCCTGGTTCAATACCAATAAATCCAAATAAAATCCATAAGATAATGCCGGGAATAGTTCCAATTATAGCACCAAGTGTTCCCAGTAATATGTTTTCTTTTGATTTATTATATTTTTCTTTCTTATAATTAGTAGCTTTTTTAATAAGTTTATAGCAATCATTGCAGTAGAAACTGATTTCGGAATCATTATCAACTAGATAAGTTTTTTTAGCTTCTTTACAATGACGACATACCTCCTTAGCGTTATTATCTTTTAAATAATTACCAATAATTTCCAAAAGAGGATTAATAATTTCTGGTAAATATTTTTTATTAGTAACGGATCCCACAATATTAAGATTTTTATTATTGTAACTTACGATAGCATCTTTTATTTCTTTTTTAATACTGTTGGTTAATTTAGTAATGTTACTATCCATTTCAATGCTAAAACTTAGGGTGTAAACACTAGATTGACTATCATATTTAATAAGAAAATGATAATCGTCAGTGGTTCCGGCAAAAATGTTACTTCCACAGTAAATAGTATTAGTTCCGATTTTTTGAGCAATTTTCTTCATTTTTATCTTCCTTTTCTTTTTTCTTTGTATATTTATTATAAATACTTCTTAGATATTTAGGATTGATTGTGTATTTTTCACCTTGGGCTCCTAATGTTTCAAAGACTTCCGTCATAAAACTTTGAATTTTGCGGTTAACCATGCAGTTATCTCTAACTTTATTCCAGTAGTAGTAGGCTGACATATCAGTGTATTTTTTGCCTTGATAATTTTTCGAGGCAGCAATCATATCACAGATCATTTCAACTGCATATTTATAAGGAATGACAGGAGCTTTTAGAGGAGCAGCATAGTCAAACCAATATTCATGATGGTGTTTGTTGCTCCCCTTATGATGCAGCCAAGCTTTGGAATATCCTTGGTCCTTCTTAGCATTTATTATAGGGGAATATTTACCTTTGGCATAATACTTGATACCTTCTAAAAATTCAGTAGGACTATATTTTGATAAATCATGGAGTAATCCTTGAATAGGAATACCAGCTTTACAACAAAGAATAAATACTTTTAATCGGTGCTGATTAACGGTGTGTAAATGACCAAAGAAATTTAAGAAGTATCGCATAGCATTAATTCCTTTCAACATGTTTATTATAACATTTCTATTTTAATGTGTAAATTAATGATTAAGAATATTTTTGACTTAAGAATTATCAAAGTTAATTAATAGCTATTGAAATTTTTTTGCTAATGGAAAGAAACAGATAATATTTTTAGGATATTTACAATTATATAGAGTATTTTGTCAATAAAATTGTTATAATATAAATGTTGGAGAGTGATTAACTTGAATTTTGTAGAATTAAATAAAACAGAGTTTAAAAAAATAGAAGATAAAATGCCACATAGTAATTATTATCAAACTGTTTATTGGGCAAATATTAAAGCTGTTAATGGTTGGGCTTCTTATTATGTGGGAATTAAAGATGATAAAGGAAAATTCATTGGAGCGTCTTTACTTTTAGCAAGAAAGATATTTGGAAAATACTGTATATTTTATGCGCCAAGGGGACCAATGCTTGATTATGATAATTTAGAGTTGGTAGAATTTTTTGCTACTAATATTAAGAAATTTATTAAGGAAAGAAATGGTTTCTTCTTTAAAATGGATCCTATGGTGGAGTATAAGCATCATAATTCTGATGGTGATTTATTAGATGATGGTTTTAGTAATGAAAAATTACATGAATATTTAATTAATCTAGGTTTTAGACATAAAGGATTTAGGATTGGTTATGTTGATGAACTACAATTTAGATGGTCTTATGCGATTGATATTGCTAATAAAACTTATGATGAAGCATTTGCTAGTTTTTCTTCAAAAGGAAGAGGTCATATTAGAAAGGCATATAAATATCCATTTGTTTTAAAAGAAGTTGATGATGAGGCAATCAAAGACTTTAAAGCCATAACAGAACATACAGCAGAAAGACATAATCATTTTGATAGAACGATGGAGTATTATGAAACTTTAATAGATAACTTTAAAGAAGCAGGTAGAATTAGAGCTTTTGTTTTATATTTAGATAAGAATAAATATAAAGAAGATTGTAAAGATGATAAATTTTATGAGGAAATAGTTAAAGAAGAAAAAGATATGATACCTATTTCTTGTGCTTTATTTATTATGGATAAAGATACAGTTAATTATGTTTATAGTGGTTCATTTAGTAAATATAATTATTTTAATGCACAGTATATGATTCAAAATGAAATGATAAAATGGGCTATATCTGAGGGTTATAAAGTATATGATTTTGGAGGAATATCCGGTAATTTTGAAATAGGTAGTCCTGATTATGGTGTTTATACTTTTAAAAAGAATTTTAATGGTCGGGTAATTGAATATATTGGTGAATATGATTTAGTCGCTAATAGATTTTTGTATTTTATGTATAAAAAAGGTTATACTATTTATCGAAATTCTAAAAAATTAATATCAAGACTTAAAAAGATTGGTAAGTAATTATTTTTAAAAGTTTTGGACTATTTACACTTAAATGTATAAATTCACACAAAATTCATATACTAAGAAAGAAAATATAGTATAATTAAATTATATTAATAGAAAAGAGGATATGAAATGAAAAAGAAAACTGTTGCTACATTAGTAGGAGGTATGGCTGCTGGGGCTGCTTTAGGTGTATTACTAGCTCCTAAATCTGGTAAAGAAACTAGAGATGATTTAAAGAAAGCTTTTGATGATTTTATGGCTAAAGTAAAAGATATTGATGCTGATGATGTAAAGAAGTATGTTGATAAAAATATCAAAAGAATCAAAAAAGAATTAGATGATTTAAGTATGGAAAAAGTAGCTAAGATTGCTAAAAAGAAAGCTAAAGAGATTGAAAAATCAATGGCTGATTTAGTAGATTATGTTAAAGAAAAAGGTACTCCGGTTTTAGAAGATGCTGTTGAATCTTTAAGACTTAAAGCTATTGAGGTTACTAATGCTTGCATAAGTAAGTTAGAAAAGAAAGAAGACTAGGGGAAACCTAGTTTCAGATTGTTGACAAAATAGCATGTTCTAAAAAGAATGTGTCTATTTTTTTAAATTTATTTGTGAATTTTGCTA
>CAKOMC010000015.1 GCA_934096535.1 uncultured Bacilli bacterium
CTTACAAAATTATTATACACTATTTTTTGATTTAAAAAAAGACCATTAACAAAATTTAATTTGTCAACAGTCTGAAACATGCAGTTTTTGCATGTTTATTTAAAAGTTTATATATTAGTCTTTAATTTCAATATATTTCTTTTCTGGTAATTTACCTTTATTTTCTACTTTAGGTACTTCTAAAGTTAAAATACCATTTTTAAAGTTAGCATTAATATTTTCAGGTTTTACATCATCGCCAACATAGAAACTACGTGAACATTCTCCGTAATATCTTTCTTTTCTAATATATTTGCCACCTTTTTTCTCATTATCTTCATTATTAACTTTAGCATTAATAGTTAAATAACCATCAGTTACATCAATTTTAATATTCTTTTTATCGAATCCCGGTAAATCAATATCGATTACATAGTTATCTTTATCTTCACGGATATCTGTCTTCATCATTTTGCTTTCGCTTTTTCTAAAGAAGGGATCTCCAAAAATATCATCAAATAAGTCAAAATCTCTATTTGGTACTAACATCATATAAATCATTTCCTTTCATGTTACCCCTTTTATAGGGTACTCAACAATATAATTTTAATACCTGTAAGTATCTTTCTTACTTACAATTATGTTATACCACTTTTGATTAGCACTGTCAAGCGATAAGTGCTAATAATTTATTTTTTCTGTCATTCCAGCATAAAGCTTTAAAGGTTCAATAATAAATAAGCTACTTTTAAATTTAATTATTTATTTAAAATAGCATCGACGGGTTGCATTTCATTTATTCTACTACAATTAGCTAAACTTAAAAGCCAAGATAAAACTAGACCAAAGCTTAATGTTAGAAAAGGAGCAAGGGCATTTATTTGGATACCCCCAATATACTCATAATTATCAAAAAACATTTTATTAGCAAAATTACAAGCTACTGTCCACATTAATATCGATAAAATAAAGGCTATAACGGTAATAATAACTGCTTCATAAGTAAATATTTTATAAATATCTTTATTTTTAGCCCCTAAACTTTTTAAAATACCAATATTTTTCTTAGCATAACTAATAGTTGTATTGATAAAATTAAATAGTAAGATAAGAGCAAAGATAGCAACAACACAAGCTATAATAACTAAATAAGTATGTAAGTGATAATAAATATTATCAATAGCGCCAATATCACCACCTAAATCACTTTCCATTACTAAATAATTGCCGTCCTCATGAATATTATTCATATAATCATACTTAGTTAAAAGATCATTAAGTTCATCCTTAGTTTTAAAACCTATATAAACTTTTTCGATAAATTTCTTACTCTTATCACCATTATTATACATTTCTTTACTTATATAACTATAATCATCAAAGGTAACCCCAGCAACTTTTAGAATAGTAGTATAATTACTATCTCTATAAACTTTAACCATATCCCGAGAAACTAAATTAAATTCATCTTTATATTTAATAAATATATCTTTAATAAATACGGGCAAGGCTTCACTATAACTTAAATTATCATTTTCTTTTTGAAATTCCGCAAATTTTTTCCCAATATCACCAGTTGTTGGGGAATTATAATTTAAAATATCATTAGCGCTTATAATAACTTCTTTACTACCTAAGGGCTTATTAGTTAAATTAAAATCTAAATCGTAATACTCCTCGGTCTCATAATACTTAAGATTATGTAACGTACCATAGATATTAGTATTAAATTTACTCGTAAAACTAACAATAAACTTACTTAACATTTCTTCTTTACTATAAAGTAATTCTTTATTATCAATAAATCCTTTGACATAGATATTATTATCTTCAGTATAGCTTTTAAAATATTCTTGTAATTTTATGTTAGTCTTCTCTTCACTTCTAATACTGGTAAATAAATGGTCATTATTAAACTCATTAATACCCACAATAGTTACTGGATATTTGCCTAAGTTAACTTGTAAATTTAAAATATCTTGCATAGTAGTTGGTTTAATTAAATTTTGATTAATATCATAAATTCCATATTTTATTATATTATAAGCAATATTTTTATCTATTACTATTTCGGTATCATTTAATGGTAAGCGTCCTAAATATAAAGTAATCAAACTATCATCTTTTAATTCTACTATATTACTATAACTGGGAATGCCTTCGGTAATATTAGTAGGTTCGCCAAATTTAAGTGCAAATTCGTTATCGCGGCCAAAATAAGCAGGACTTCCTAATTTCAGGGTTTCATCATCATTATTAAAATATTTGGGATTACAATCAACAGAATCGGAATAAGTTTTGTCTTTAAAGCAAATTACAGGGCTAATTGCTATTTTATCAACATTATGTTTCGTTAAAGTATTTAAGGCAAATTTAGTCTTATTAAAAAGAACAAAGGTAAACATTAAACACACTAAGGTTAGCGCAAAAGCTGTAAGCAGGGTTGTCATCACGAACTTAACAGGTTTCATTTTCATATTATGAAGTGTAAATTTTAAAGCATAACGATTTTTAAAGTTAGAAGTTCTTAAAACAATATCTTTTTCATCGTTTTTTAAGGCAACAATTGTATCGTTTAGGACTTTACCATCTTGCATCATGATAAAACCATTACCAAATTCGTTAGCTAAAGTTCTATCATGGGTTACTACAATTACACATTTATCCGCACTTATTTCCTTTAAAATAGTCATTATCTGTCTTGAAGTAACACTATCTAAATTACCGGTTGGTTCATCGGCTAAAATTATTTCTGGATTTTTAACTAGTGCTCTTGCAATAGCTACTCTTTGTCTTTGTCCCCCGGATAATTCGTTGATATTACGCAGTCTTAAATCATAAAGACCTACTCTTTTTAAAATCTCATCAATATTTGTATTATTATTTTGATTACTAAGTTCTAAAGCTAACTTAACATTATCATAAACATTATATTCTAAAAACAAATTATAATCTTGAAAGATAAAACCAACACAAGTATTACGATATTTCACTAAATCTTTTTTACTTAAGTTTTCTAAAGCAATATTGCCAACTTTAATAGAACCGGCATCAATCTTATCCAGTCCTCCTAAGACATTAAGAAGGGTTGATTTACCGGAACCACTCTCCCCAGTTATAAAGTATAATCCCTTACTAGGTATTTTAAAATTTACGCCATCTAAAGCGATAGTATCACTAGTCTTTTTAGCTTTATAAGTTTTTTTAACATTTACTAATTCTATCATATAAATCCCTTTACTATTCATCTATAGTATACAAGAAAAAATAAGCTTTTTAAATACCAAATAATATTTTTTATCGAAAAATGATTACTGCAAGATAAAAAGTTTAATAATTAAATGTTGTTTTTATAATCATTAGCAATTTTTTTTATAAGCTACATCAATTATTAATTCTTTATAGTTTATAATAAAAGCATTTATCTATATTTTAAGAATTAATCTTCATTTTTAACTAATTTAAGATATTTAGAATCTATTTCTTTTTTATAATAATTATTTAAAGCAATTTCTGATGCTACCGTATCAGAGTAACCTCTTTTATAATCTCTTATTAGTTGGCTAACCAACTTAGTTCGTACTTCACTCATCTTGGCAAATTTTATAAAAGAAGTGGTATCTTGAAAATCATCTTTAAATTCTTCTTTAGAATAGATAATATTATAAGAAACATCACTATTAATTTTATAATAATAATCCTTATCATAAACTAGTTTAGTGCTAACATCATAAATATATTTCTTATTATCTCTACTTAATTCAATTAAATAATAATCTCGATTACGCGACTCAAGTAAGTTAATCTTACCTCTTTTTTCTAGAAAGCAAAGTAGTCCTTTGGAAACTTCTTTTAAATTTCCAAGTTTAATATTACTTCTTAATAAAATAACTAACATGGGTAAATCATAAAAGTCATAAAAAGACATCTCATATAAAAGATTATCATCAAACTTTTTTATTTTGCCTTCATCTAAACCTTGTCTTATTTTAATATTAATTTGCATATCTTCATATAATTCTTTTAATTTTTCTATCACTTTGTATCATATCCTTTTTTTATCTATATAATTACTTTTTTCTTTTAAGAGCTTTTTCTTTCTTACTTTCAACAACCACTTGTAAATAATCATCAATAGCGGCACTAAGTCTAGCATCTGTATCATTTTGTCCTAATTTATAATTAGAAATACTTAAATCAGTTAAAACTATTCTTTTACTATTACAAGTAGGTATTTCATAACTAATACAAGGATTACTAGTAAAGTAAGTCTTAATCTCGCTACTATCTAGTACTTCTATTAAAGTAGTATTAAAAAGTTCAAGATAAGTATTATAAGCAAATACTAAGCCCTTATCAATATCATAAATTTGTTTTTCACCATTATCTTTTTCTAATAAAATTAATGTAAGTCCTAGGTTATTTCTAACAACTGTAACCTTACCATCAAAAGTTAAGAGGTAAGATAACGCCATAACAATTTCGTTATGACGCTTACTTTTAAAAAATAGGGTTGTTGCAAAGGTTACAAAGGGTACAAATGAATAATCAAAAGCACTCATTTTCGTTAATAACTCATCACTATAAAGATTAATTTCTTTATTTTTAACACCGCTTAAAAACCTTTCTTTATTTATAATATTTTTATCTATATATGTAAAATCATTCATCTTTTTTAGTCACCTTTTTCTTTATACCACAGATAACTTAGAAGGTCAAAGAAAAAAGCCTAAATTTCTAGACTTTCTTAAAATTTTTTAGTAATTTTCTTCTTTTAATTCAAGATTTATTGTCGTATCTATTATTTTATCTAAAATGGTCATATTAAGACCAATTCTTTTAATATAGTCTTTACCCATTTTACTTTCTAAATAAGTTAAAACTTTATTTAAGTAATAACTATCTAGTTCAAATATATCCATATAATTAATTATAATGTCCTCTATAAAGTAAAAGCCTTTACTTTTAAGTAAGTTATATATTTCAATAAAGTTATTTTCATCGATTGATTTTAAATAATCTAAATTATAATTACTATATAAAATATCTAAATAAGTATCATTTAAGTATTTATCAAATATCATTTCCTTGTTTCTCCTTTACCATAAGTATTTATTATCGTTTCTAAAGATATACCATATCTTGGATTATTTTCTATATCAGAACTACTCATACTAAAGATATCTATTAGTTTACCCGCATTATCAACTAATTCTAAGTTACTTGCTTCTAAATAGTTAATCTTACTTATTAATTC
Organism: uncultured Bacilli bacterium; assembly: GCA_934096535.1. GTDB lineage: Bacteria > Bacillota_I > Bacilli_A > RF39 > UBA660 > CAG-605. The sequence goes on from CAKOMC010000015.1 coordinate 5,237, forward strand.
TATCTTTGATATTCTTTCAATTATTTTATCATTTATTTTTAAATCAATATTGTGATTCTTACATATTTCTTGTTTATATATTTTATCTTCTATTCCTTTATTAAATTTAAAGCCTATACTTAATAAAACTTGCATTTGGTCTATGGTTAGATATGTTTTGCTAGAATATCTGCCCTTCCTTAAGTTATTAATTTTTTTCCCTATCGCGATTAAATCTTCCTGAAAATATTCTTCTTTATTTACGATTACCTTTTTGCTTTTTATCTTTTTCTTTTCAATATAAATAAATTTAAAATCATAACCATTATCATTTTTAATAATTCTTATTTTATCTTCGTCTTTAATTGCATTTATATCGATTTTGTTTTCTTGTAGTTTTTGTAGAAGCAAAACATAATCTTCAAAACTTTTGGGCATAATTATAGGGTCTCTTTCTTTTTCAGTTACAACCATTAAGCCAATATCTCTTAACCATTCTACCTGTTCAACAGTTAAGTCTTTTCCACTACTGTTTTTTCCTCTTTTAAAATAACTAACAACTAGACCTATTCCAATCGTTTCAACAGTCTTACCATATGTTTCTTCAGCTTTTTTTCTATTTTCAAAAAATTCAAACTCATACTCATCATTTATTTTGGTTATTCTTACTACTTCATGACTTTTAATACTATTTATATCACGGCCTGTCTTATCTTGTGTCTTTTGCATCTCTTTTAAGAGCGAGACATAATCTTCAAAACTTTTGAGCATAATTATAGGGTCTCTTTCTTTTTCTGGTGCAACCATTAAACCGATATTTCTTAACCGTTTTATCTGCTCAGCATTTAAATCTTTTCCACTACTACTAAGTTTTCTTATTTTAAACCAATAAATAACTTGACCTATTCCAATTGTTTCAACAGTCTTACCATATATTTCTTCAGCTTTTTTTCTATTTTCAAAAAATTCAAACTCATACTCATAATTTGTTTTTGTTATTCTTACTACTTCATGACTTTTAATACTATTTATATCACGGTCTGTCTTATCTTTAGCATTTTGCATTACTTTCAGAAGCAAGAGGTAGTCATCAAAGCATTTTGGCATCATTATAAGGTCTCTTTCTTTTTCAGTTACAACCATCAATCCAATATCTCTTAACCATTCTACCTGTTCAACAGTTAAGTCTTTTCCACTACTGTTTTTTCCCCTTTTAAAGTAATTAATAACGGGGCCTATTCCAATTACTTCTACATCTTCACCATATTTTTTTCTTGCTTCTTCTTTATTAGCAAAATATTCAAATTCATACTCATCATTTATTTTGGTTATTCTTACTACCTTTAAAGATTTAATATTATTTATATCACGCCCTGTCTTGTCTTTGGCGTTTTGCATCTCCTTTAAGAGTAAGACATAATCATCAAAACTTTTGGGCATAATTATAGGGTCTCTTTCTTTTTCTGGTACAACCCTCAATTCAACATCTCTTAACTGCTTTATCTGTTCAACAGTTAAATCTTTTCCACTGTTATTTTTTCCTCTTTTAGAGTAATAAATAACAGTGCCTATTCCAATTGTTTCTACATCTTCACCATATTTATTTTTTGCCTCTTCTCTATTAGCAAAAAATTCAAACTCATACTCATTATTTATTTTTTTTATTCTTACCACTTCTGCTTTTTTAATGCTATTTATGTCACGACATGTTTTATCTTTTGATTTTTGTAATTCTTTTAAGAATGAAACATAATCTTCAAAACTCCTTGGGTTCAATACTCTATCTACTTCCCAATCAAAAATAAAATTCAAGGTCTTTAATCTACTAATTTGGTCAGCCTCTAAGTCTGGACTTTTTGAATCTTTATAGGCTTTGCCTTGTCTAAAGGCATTGACATAGCGTCCTATGCAAATTAAGCCTGATTCATTGTATTCTTCTTTATTTATAATAATGTCTTTACCATTTTCATTTTTTATTTTTATTATTTGAAAATAATTATTATTATCTTTCTTAATTACCTTTAATTTATCGTCACGACTAATATTATTTATATCAACGCCTTGTTCTTTTAAAATAGTTAAATAATTAAATATCTTATTGAAAGTAGACTCAGGCGATGCTAATTCATCTATTTCTTCTTTTAAATCAACAAAATCACGAACGGAACTTTCAACTTGTAAAAATCCTTGTAAGAATTTTTCTTCTTCAGTTTCTGATTCTTTTACTTTTCTTTGTCTAGTTGGCTCGTCTATTTTAATATTCCATAAGTCAATTAGGGAACCTAATCTTAAGATTTCTTCTATAACTCTCTTATATTTAACATTATTTAAATCTTCAGGATTATTAAAATATTTAATATAGCGATATAAAATTACATCTAATTTTAAACCATTATTCTTTTCTTCTAAAATATTACTATTCTTATTAGGAAGTTTACCACCATTATCATTTATCCAATTTATAATTGTTTTTAAATCTTCTAAATCATTTATTGGTGATTGATTTCTTTTTAAGTTAACAGTATTTATATTATTAACTAAGTCCATTACTATTGGCCGTTCTTCTTCGGTAAATATATGACCGTCAGGATAAGAATGAATACATCTACCTAACTGTTGATAGAATAGAATTCTCGAGTCTACACTTAAAGGTCGTAACCAGACAATCCCTTTGACTCCTTTTAAGTGAGCACCTTCATTTAATTTATCCATAACAAATAGTAACTTTGGTTTACCATTAGTTTCTTTATTAAATTCGGCTAATTCGGCTTTATTTTTACTATTACTATAGTAACTTAAAAGTGAATTAGTATCGACCATATCAGAAGTCTGGGCTTCTATTCTTATCTTTAGAGTTTTTTTATCTAGTTTTTCCCAATCTTGATGTCTAGCAATCACACTTACCATAGTACTGTTGAAAGTATTTAAGACGGCTGGTTTATGTTTAATTTTAACCATATCAAGTAACATAATGTTATCTTGTTCTTTATTTAAGAAGGCTTTATCTTCACTAGATAATTCTTGTTTATCAATGATTTTATTATAAATAGATATTAACTTATCACCATGTGTCTTCATATACTCATTAGAATATAAATATTGTCTAATTAAAATAGTATAATCTTCCATTATCAAAACAGCCTGTTGTCTACTTATCTTACTACCATCTTCGCTATTATAATAAGTACCATCTTTTTTGCGACCAACAGGTAAGAAAACAACATATTTACCATCTGGACTTAATTTATCAGCAAGTATTTTTTCAATACCCTGACTTTGTTCAACCGTTCGGCATAATTGTTCATACTTAGAGAAGGCTTTGGCTTTTTTCTCTGGATTATCAATTACCAATATTCGCTCGTACATCTCATCTAAAGTTCCATCGCTTTTGTAAACGTAAAGAGGATTTATAAATTTGGGATTAGACAAAAGTCCAGCCTTGATGGCTGATTCTAAAGTTTCATTAATGGCCAAATGTTTATTTAATTCAATTTCTTCATCAGAATAACCAAAATATCTTGCCCAGTAAACAGCCATATCTTTATCCTCACGGTCACGTTCAGGGGTGGCGGTTAAACCAAGGACTTTAATATTCTCTTGATCTTGATTTACCATTAATTCATTAACAAACTTTGACCATTCCGGAGCCCCGCTTCGATGGAGTTCATCTAAGATAATAAAATCGTATTTATCATTATATTTATCTTTTAACTTATTAGTTTTCTTATCTTTTAAATCTTGATAAGTAGTTAAAGTTAAATTAGGAAACAAAGTATGATAATCCGTATAACCAAAGAACTCATATATATAATCTTCAATCTGATTTAAAATTATATCATTAGGAGCGATATAAAGCATTTTAACATCTTTACGTTCTAACATTTCCGATAAGGCTAAGAAACTTTTGCCCGAACCAGTTGGCATAACTGCGGTAGCAAAGTTCTTTTTAGCAAAAACTTTTTCTGTTTTTTGATAAGCCGTTCTTTGCAGTTTTCTTAATGGTAAATTGTATTCTTTTAAATTATTATAACCAATATAATCTTTTAACTGGTCTAAAATAATATCAGAATCATTCGTAAACTCTTTGCGATTGGCTATTAAGGAAGCAAACATGGAAGTAGCAATCGAACCATCATCGCTTAGGGCTTTAACTTTTTCATAATAATCCATGAAATTATGACTTACTAAAGCATTAACTATCTTTCTTCTTTGCATCTCATTAAAGTTAGTCTTAAGATTCAAAGACTCTAAATCGATGGCATCAATTAAACCGTTGGCATACCATTCTTCTTTATCTTGAGGCTTTAATTCTTTATCACTTATATATTTAGTAAATAGAGTATTAAAAGCATTTGTGGGATTAGTAAATAAATTATACATATCTTGGACTTGTAAATTGTTAACATAATCATAAAGGCTTTGATAATTTTTAGGTAAATATAAAGCCACGGTATCACTTACTTTTAGGGCATGATTACCACTTCTAGCCATGATAGTGGGTTCAATCCCTAAAGAATTATCTAAAAGACTTTGCAAAGTTGCGTTGTATTTAAAATTATTACCGAGTATTTGGTTTAATAAATTAATGGAGTAAAAACTTCTTAGTTTTGCTTTTACTAAATACATGGAATTTAAATATAATTCTTTAGCCTCTTTATAAGAGATTTTACCTTCAGTTAAATTATATAAATTATCTAAACTTAAATCCAATTCTTCTGGATTAAAATGACTATAATCTACTTCTTTTGTACTTTGTCTTACTTCTTCTAAATGAGTAATCAAGTAACTTTTTATTTCCTTAATTTCTTCTGTTTCCGGTACTTGTTGGATAATAGCCATTATCTCAACTAAAGAAGTTGGCATTTCCACAATTTTTTCTTGGGGTACTTCTTTATAATATTCAAGTTCCCGAGAAGAAAAAGCCGAACCCATCGTTTGAATCACAAAGCGATTAGTTTTACCTTTGACAACCTCAAAATCTAAGACATCTAAGAGCATAACTAATTTATCTTTAGCTAAATTCTCGGTATCACTATAACCTTCATAAGGCTTACTTTTAATAAATTCTAACCCGTTTTGAAACTCATCATTAGTTTTATCAATATATTCTTCGGGTAATGTTTTCTTTAAATTATCTAATTGTTCCTTAGTAGAAATATTTTTTAAAGACTCAATATAATACTTTTGTAAATCTGTTAAAGTATTCTGATGTTCTTCTAGATAAGTATTAACTCTTTTTAATATCTCTTCATAAATATATTTACCCGCATTAAAAGTAGTATATCCTAGTTCAGATTTAGGAACTTTAATAATAACATACTTATCCTCATAATCACTCCTTCCATAAGTTAAACACACATTAGCATCACTACTTAAAGAGATACAATTAGTATCTTTATCATAATGGGTTTTAACATGATTAACCATTTCTTCTAAAGTAAGTTCTGATTCTTCATTATATCTATCTTTATGATTATAAAAAGTACTGTCAGTAACTATTTTACTGATATGACCAGCCTCATCTAAAGTAGATTTATCTCTAATACCGGCCATATCTCTTTTATTTAAAGCCCTAAAAAAGTAATAATAATTATCATCTTGATAACAATTAGTTATATTAAATAATTCATTCATAGTATTTATCCTTCCAATTTATTCTAATTAAATAATATCATATTTAAAGTCTTAAAAAAACTATCAAGTTTTATCTTGAATAGTTAAGTTAGGTTATTAGTAATACTTATAAAGAAATCTTTACTCCAAATATTAAGACTGGTAGTATCTTTTATAAAGGGTAAGACATCTTCTTTAGCATCGCTATAATCAATTTCCGAAAACTTTTTTCTTAGTAATTCTTTTAAAGTATCTATATTAAAATCAGTATCAGCATTAATATAATTAGATGCGATTAATTTATTTTTTACTAAGTCTATATTAACACTTATATTATTAGCAAGAAAGAAGATGTAATCATATAAATCTCTTCCTTTGGTTCTAGTTTGCCAATTACGACACAAAATAGCATGAATTTTACCAGCAAATAAGGATTCTTTAGTATATAATTTTATCTCATGCGGACTTGGTAATAATTTATAAACATTTTCGTATAAGGCACCACTTGGGGGATTAATATCTACTTCAAATTTTATTTTAATACTTTTTAAAATTTGACTATATTTATTTAAGCCATCATTAGGAAAAAATTTTAAAATATGTTCTAAAGTATCACCTTTTACAAAGGCGGAAGTGATATTAGAAGTAATATTTTTAGTTTTAGAACTTACTTCTAAATTTAGACCATACGCTTGGAGTTCATTTTCGATATAAGAAAAATATTTTTCTAAAGTAAACTCTAGATTAGGTTTTAAAAGAGAAAAATCTAAATCTCCGGAAAATCTATCTAATTTATAAAAAATGCGTAAGGCTGTCCCACCATAAAAGGCGGCTTCATTAAAAAATCCTCCTCGAGATAAGCCGGCTAAAACTATTTCTTGGATTATTTCTTTTAAAGCATTTATTTCATCATTAAGATTTTTTATTTCATATTTACTAAGCATTTGTTCAATAATATTATTCATATTTACCGCCTTTCATATATTTTGCTAATAAACTTACATTGGTTGCATGATATAACTTACTTAAATTTTCAATTGCCTCGGCATTAAGTTTAGAAAATTCTTCTTTATCTATTCTTAAATCATTAAACAGCATATTTTCTAGGTTAGTATAATTTTTTAAGGGTTTTAAGGTATATAATTTATCACATAAAGCCTTTTCTTTTGTAGCTATTTGATAAGAATAATTACCTTCATTCCTTAGAATCACTTGTTCAGGATAAGCAAGAGATGGTATATCTCGATAAGTAAAAGTACCAAAATAAGTATTATATTTCTTTTTCTTCTTTTTATTTAAAGTAGCACAGGTAACTACATTTACTCTTTCTGGTATTAAGCCATAATAAGATAAGGCATATTCAAAAGAAATATAAGATGGTCCATAAATACTACTGGCAAGTAAATAGGCAGGAGTATTAGGATCAGTTTCATAAAGACCATTTACTATTTTAATTAAATTTCCTTTATTAACTTCTCTTGTTAATTTAGTATCTTTATTAGAATAATTACTTAATTCATTTTTAATGATATCATTAGTTTTTAACATATTTGCACCTCTTTTTATCATTATATAGTAAAAAGAGGTGAAAATCAATGATTTATAAAAGCAAAAAACTGCTAAATTTCTTTAACAGTTTAGTAACTTATTAGTCTTCTTTCATTTCTAAATTTATTGTAGTATCTATTATTTTATCTAAAATGGTCATATTAAGACCAATTCTTTTGATATAGTCTTTACCCATTTTACTTTCTAAGTAAGTTAAAACTTTATTTAAGTAATAACTATCTAACTCAAAAATGTCTATATAATTAATTATAATATCTTCTATAAAGTAGAAGCCTTTATTTTTAAGTAAGTTATATATTTCAATAAAGTTATTAGAATCTATTGATTTTAAATAATCTAAATTATAATTACTATATAAGATATCTAAATAAGTATCGTTTAAGTATTTATCAAATATCATTTTCTCGTTTCTCCTTTACCATAAGTATTTATGATTGTTTCTAAAGACAAGCCATATTTTTCTTCTATGTCAGGATTACTCATACTAAAGATGTCTATTAATTTGCCAGAGTTATCAACTGGTGATATTTCCTTACTAATTAGGAATTTAATTTTACTTTGTAGTTCTAATAAAGATATACGTTGCAAAATATCTTTATTGATTTTTTTATCAATAATAATTGGTGGCTCACTAGTTTTTAATCCTTCTAAATAAGTTTCAATATCCTTCTTGTTAACCTTGGCATCCCAGACCATGCCAATAGATTCTAACATTTCTACTTGACTTGGTAATAAATTGCCTTTTTTATATGCAGTACGTTTATTGGCTATCCATTTACAAAGATTTTCTCCTGATGATGTTTCATATTTTTTTGACACTAGCAGGTTGCCATGTTTATTGTAATACTCAACAGCTAAATTGTACCATTTGTTCCAGTTTTCTTCTTTATTAATTGATGCATCCCAAACCATGCCAATAGATTCTAACTTCTTAATTTTATCGGGTGATAAACTTCCCTTTTTATAGGCTTTGCGTGTATCACTTATCCATTGTCCAAGATTTTTTCCTGATGATGTTTTATATAGTGCTGGTGCTAATAGGTCGCCATGTTCATTACGATATTCTTTAGCCAACTCGTACCATTTGTTCCAGGCTTCTTCTCTATTAATTGATGCATCCCAAACCATGCCAATAGATTCTAACTTCTTAATTTTATCGGGTGATAAACTACCATTTTTATAAGCAGCACGTATAGTGCTTATCCATAGTCCAAGATTTTCTCCTGATGATGTTTTATATTTTTTTGACATTAATAGGTCGCCATGTTCATTGTAATACTCAACAGCTAAATTGTACCAGTTGTTCCATTTTTCTTCATAATCAATTGACGCATCCCAAACCATGCCAACTGCTTCTAACTTCTTAATTTTATCGGGTGATAAATTACCATCTTTATAATCTTGACGTGCAGCGCTTATCCATATTCCCAAATTTTCTCCTGATGATGTTTTATAGCTGCCCGCCACTAACAAGTCACCATGTTCATGATAATATTCTTCAGCTAGTTTGTACATTCTATTCCATTTATATTCATTAACGTCCCAAACCATGCCAATAGATTCTAATTTTTCAATTTCATCTGGTAATAAATTACCATTTTTATAAGCTTGACGTTCAGTGCCCATCCATTGGCCAAGATTTTCTCCTGATTTTGTTTTGTATTTGTATGGTACCAACAAGTCGCCATGTTCATTACAATATTCTTTAGCTAACTCGTACCATTTGGTCCAGGATTCTTTTTTATTAATTGATGCATCCCAGACCATGCCTATAGCATTTAACTTTTCAATTTTGTCTGGTGATAAATTACCTTTTTTATAATCTTTACGACATTCGCTTATCCATTGGCCAAGGTTTTCTCCTGACTTTGTTTTGTAATCAAATGGCACTAATAAGTCGCCATATTCATTACGATATTCAACAGCTAACTTGTACATTTTATTCCATTTGTTTTCTTGAGCGCTCCAAACCATGCCAATAGCATTTAACCTCCCAATTTGGTCTGGTGATAAATTGCCTTTTTTATAAGCAATACGTGTAGTATTTATCCACCATCCAAGATTTTCTCCTGACGGCGTTTTGTACTTGTATGGCACTAATAGGTCATCATGTTCATTACGATATTCTTTAGCTAACTCGTACCATTTGTTCCAGACTTCTTCAAGATTAATTGACGAATCCCAGACCATGTCAATAGCTTCTAACTTCTCAATTTGGTCTGATGATAAATCACCTTTTTTATAGACTTTACGGGCATTACTTATCCATGTTCCGAGGTTTTCTCCTGACTTCGTTTTGTAGTTCTGTGGCACTAATAGGTCGTCGTGTTTATTACGATATTCTTTAGCTAGCTCGTACCATTTATACCATTCATACTCTTTAACATACCAAACCATCCCAATAGATTCTAACTTCTCAATTTGACCTGGTGATAAATCACCATTTTTATAGGCTTTACGGGCTCTACTTATCCATGTTCCGAGGTTTTCTTTTGCTAACGTTTGGTATCCTTGGGGGACTAATAAGTCGCCACGTTCGCTGTAATACTCACAAGCTAACTTGTACCATTTATTAAATGCTTCTTCTGGCAATGCTAATTCATTTATTTCCAGTTCTAGATTTACAAAATCACTTACCGAACTTTCAACTTGCAAAAACCCATGCAAGAATTTTTCTTCCTCATCTTCGGTTTCTTTTATTTTTATTTGTCTTGTTAATTCATCTATTTTGACATTCCATAAATCTATTTTGGAACCTAGTCTTAAGATTTCCTCTATTACTTTTTTGTTTTTTGTACTATCTAACTCTTTTTGATTATTAAAATATTTAATATAACGATACAAAATAACATTTAATTTTAAAGCATAATTTTTTTCTTCTAAAATATTACTGTTCTTATCTGGAAGTTTATCATTATCATTTATCCAATCTATAATTGTTTTTATGTCTTCTAAATCGTTTATTGGAGATTGGTCTTTTTTTAAGTTAACAGTGTTTATATTGTTAACTAAATCCATTACTATTGGGCGTTCTTCTTCGTTGAATACATGACCATCGGGATAAGAATGGATACATCTTCCTAACTGTTGATAGAACAAAATTTTCGAATTAACACCTAATGGACGTAACCAAACAATCCCTTTTACTCCTTTTAAATGAGCTCCTTCATTTAATTTATCCATAACAAATAGTAACTTTGGTTTGCCATTGGTATCTTCATTAAAATTATCTAATTCTTCTTTATTTTTACTATTACTATAGTAGCTTAAAAGTGAATTAGTTGAAACCATATTGGAAGTCTGGGCTTCTATTCTTATCTTTAAAGTTTTTTTATCCAGTTTTTCCCAATCTTGGTGTCTAGCAATCACACTAACTATGGTACTATTAAATGTATTTAAAGCAGCAGGTTTATGTTTAATTTTAACCATATCAAGTAACATAATATTGTCTTGTTCTTTATCTAAGAAAGCTTTATCTTCACTAGATAATTCCTGTTTTTCAACAATTTTATTATAAATAGACAATAACTTTTCGCCTTTAGTCTTCATATATTCATTTGAATATAAATATTGTCTAATTAAAATAGTATAATCTTCCATTATTAAAACAGCCTGTTGTCTACTTATTTTACTGCCATCTTCACTATCATAATAAGTACCATCTTTTTTGCGACCAACGGGTAAGAAAACAACATATTTATCATCTGGACTTAAATTATCACCCAAAATTTTTTCAATACCCTGACTTTGTTCGACACTGCGACATAATTGTTCATATTTAGAGAAAGCTTTGGCTTTTTTCTCGCCCTCATCTAGCATATTAATTTGTTCATACATTTCATCTAAAGTGCCATCACTTTTATAAATGTAAAGAGGATTTATAAATTTAGGATTAGGTAAAAGTCCAGCTTTGATAGCTGATTCTAAAGTTTCATTGATTGCTAAATGTTTATTTAATTCTATTTCTTCATCAGAATAGCCAAAATATCTTGCCCAGTAAACAGCCATATCTTTATCATCACGGTCGCGTTCAGGGGTGGCGGTTAAACCAAGAACTTTAATATTTTCTTGGTCTTGATTTGCCGTTAATTCATTAACAAACTTTGACCATTCTGGAGCCCCGCTTCGATGAAGTTCATCGAGAATAATAAAAGCGTATTGGTCATTATATTTAGCTTTTAGATTATTAGTTTTCTTGTCTTTTAAATCTTGATAAGTAGTTAAAGTTAAATTTGGAAATAAAGTATGATAATCCGTATAGCCAAAAAACTCATAAATATAATCTTCAACTTGATTTAAAATAATATCATTCGGTGCAATATAAAGCATTTTATCATTCTTGTGTTCTAACATTTCTGCAATAGCTAAGAAGCTTTTACCAGAACCAGTTGGCATAACAGCGGTGGCAAATTTTTTTCTAGTAAAAAGTTTTTCTGTTTTCTCGTAAGCTTTTCTTTGTAATTTTCTTAAAGTTAAATTGTATTCTTTTAAATCATTATAACCGATGTAATCTTTTAATTGGTCTAAAATAATATTGGAATCACTAGTAAATTCTTTTCTATTTGCTATTAATGATGCAAACATCGAAGTAGCAATCGAACCATCATCACTTAAAGTTTTTACCTTCTCATAATAATTCATAAAGTTATGACTTACTAAGGCATTAACTATTTTTTTTCGTTGATTTTTATTAAAATTAGTTTTGACATTTAAAGACTCTAAATCGATTGAATCAATTAAACCATTGGCATACCATTCTTCTTTATCTTGAGGCTTTAATTCTTTATCACTTATATATTTAGTAAATAAAGTATTAAAAATAACTGTTGGATTTGTAAACAAATTATACATATCTTGGACTTGCAAATTATTAACATAATCATAAAGACTTTGATAATTTTTAGGCAAATATAAAGCCACGGTATCACTTACTTTCAGGGCATGATTACCACTTCTAGCCATGATTGTTGGTTCAATACCTAAAGAGTTGTCTAAAATACTTTGCAAAGTTGCGTTGTATTTAGGATTATTACCAAGCATTTGATTTAATAAATTAACAGAGTAAAAACTTCTTAACTTTGCTTTAACTAAATACATAGAATTTAAATATAATTCTTTAGCCTCTTTATAACTTACTTTACCTTCAGTTAAACTATATAAACTATCTAAACTTAAATCCAAATTTTCAGGATTAAAATAACTATAATCTACTTCTTTCGTACTTTGTCTTACTTCATCTAAATGAGTAATCAAGTAACTTTTTATTTCTTTAATTTCTTCTGTTTCTGGTACTTGTTGGATAAGAGCCATTATCTCAACTAAAGAAGTTGGCATTTCTACTATTTTTTCTTGAGGTACTTCTTTATAATACTCAAGTTCCCGAGAAGAAAAAGCCGAACCCATCGTTTGAATAACAAAACGATTAGTTTTACCTTTGATGACTTCAAAATCTAAGACATCTAAAAGCATAACTAATTTATCTTTAGCAAGATTTTCTTTATCACTATAACCTTCATAAGGCTTACTTTTAATAAATTCTAACCCGTTTTGAAACTCATCATTAGTTTTATCGATATATTCTTCTGGTAATGTTTTCTTTAAATTATCTAACTGCTCTTTCGTAGATATATTTTTTAAAGACTCAATATAATACCTTTGTAAGTCTGTTAAATCGGTCTGATGTTCTTCTAAATAAGTATTAACTCTTTTTAAGATTTCTTCATAAATATACTTACCGGCATTAAAAGTAGTATAGCCTAGTTCTTTCTTTGGCACTTTTACAATTACATACTTATCTTCATAATCACTTCTTCCATAAGTTAAACACACATTAGCATCACTACTTAAAGAGATACAATTAGTATCTTTATCATAATGAGTTTTAACATGATTAACCATTTCTTCTAAAGTTAACTCAGATTCTTCATTATATCTATCTTTATGATTATAAAAAGTACTGTCAGTAACTATTTTACTGATATGACCAGCCTCATCTAAAGTAGATTTATCCCTAATACCCGCCATATCTCTTTTATTTAATGCTCTAAAAAAGTAATAATAATTATCATCTTGATAACAATTAGTTATATTAAATAATTCATTCATTTTTTACACCATCTATCTATATATTTAAACTATCATAATTATCTTAAAAGAAAAAGATTATTAAAATAGCAAACCTTAATAATCTAATTCTAATTAACAATATAAGGATTTTATCTTTTGTTTTTCTTTATTTTTAACCAAATCAAACTTTATTTGCACATCTTTAGGATCATTAATTACATATTCACTACAAACAAAGAAATCGCTTTCTAAACTTCCCGCCGACGATTCATAATAAGTCCTTTGCAGCATAATAGCGCGCCAATATTCTTCTAAGTTTCTATAATATAATTTTACATTAGGATCACTATCTATTCTTGATTTTACAAATTCTAAATGTTTAGCAACTGGCAAATTCATTTTTATCATGGTTACATCATCATAACAAGAACTAACTAACTCTATCATTTGTAACAAACTATAAATATAAACATCTTCAATTCCTAAAACATCAAATACTACTAACTTATTTTCAGAATCTTCAAGAGATTCGCCAATTTTTTCAATCAACATAGCCCAAAAATCCTCGTTTTTCTCGTCCTCGGTCTTATTTTAATCAATCATAGCAGCAATATCATCATGAGCAATAATCACGGTATTCACCGGAGACATTTCTTTTATTTTTTTAGCAAGTGTAGTCTTGCCGGAAGTAGATGGTCCAGTAATTATAACTATTCGGTTTTTTATATCTATTTGCATACTTTATCCCTCACTTAAAGTCCTGCTATTATAGCAAAATATTATAATATAGGCAATTAAAAATTAGGGATATTAGAGTAGTTATTAATCAAAAATTCAAAACTTAAAATTGCAATTTTTAGCAAGCATATTCTTATTACATATGAATACCATCGGTAGAAACTTTAACATCCGATTCCATTTTATTTTCTAATTCTTCTATAATCTTATCCATCTCGGGTAAAGCTAGATTATCTCCTTTTAAATATTGTAAATACTTATTTAAAACATTTTTCATCTTCTCATAACCAGTAGCATTCATATTATTATAGATAAAATCATCATAGGGATATAAGTTTTTATCTTTGTACATATGATTTTTACCATAATCATGAACATGATATACTTTTTTAAATTCTGCAAAATCTTTATCTTCTGCTGCTTCTAAGAAACTTTTAGCAGCACTTTCTAAAGTTCCTCCATTTTGAATTATCCAGTTTTCAACACCAACGCCTCCTAAGCCACCTTGATTAGAATCTTTACGACAGTTTTTATAACAAGAAGCATTTTTAAATAATAATTTGGCTAAGATAATATTGGCTGTTATGACATCTCTTGTATTCTGATTATTATTGCCAATGGTGGTAAGATAATCATTTAAGGCCATTTCGGTAGAATATTCTAACTTATCATTTTTTTGAATAATAGTAACATCTAGTTTAATTTCTCCTAAACTAGGTATATCTACGGCTATATCTCTTAAATCACCTGTAATTGGTGGTATACCTAAAGCCTCACAAAATCTCGTTTTAAACTCTATTAACTTATTACTATCTCGCATAATATCAGCATCTAATCTAAAGATATAGTCAAAATCATAATCAGAAGGAACATTGGTTCCTCTTGCGGAAGAACCTGTTTCTAAGACTTCAACATTACCTTTAGTTAACTCCGTATCAAGACCATTAATACTTTTTAAATTTTTCCCATCTAAGTTAATCTGATTTATAGCAGATGCTAAAGTCTGATAAACAAGATTAGACTTTGTTAAAACATCTTCTCTATTCCTTTGAACTAAATTACCCAATCTATTAATGTAGGAAGAAGCATTATAATCACTTAATTTATATTCCTTATTTCCATAATATGATAAACCATTCATTTTATTTTTTAAAGTCTCATACTCTTCATATGTATATACTAATTTACCATCCATATCTACTACAGGTATATATAAATTATTCTTCGCAATTTCATTTTTTAAAATACTTAAATCATTGGAATTTTCCGTATCTTTTCGATAAATAATATAATCAATATCAGAAGCTGCAAGACCCGTTCTTATTCCAAAATGCCTATAGCTTAAAGTTTTAAATAACTCCGTTTTTTCTGAGTCATAAGGATTATCAGTTAAAGAGTCATCACTATTTCTAGTTAAATTTATTTCTGGATTATCTTTTTTAATAACTAAATAAATATTACCATAAGAATAATTAGTAACCGAATTGTTAATATTTTCTCCTACGGTTTTACCATCTTCGGTAATTAAAGATAAATCTATGTCCAAGGGCGTCGAATCAGATACACTACTACCTACTAAAGTACCTAAAAATTCTTTACAAACATTACCATCCATTAAGATACTTTCAATACTATAAATATTACCTATCCCCCGAATTAAATCGCCTTGTTCTAATTGCAATGAACTATTTTCTAACTCTTTTGATCGGCTAATAGATATTTTTTCTTTATCTTTTTTGGTATTTATGACAACATTCTTAAACTCAGCAAAAGTATCAAAACCGGCTTGATAAGCAAAGCTTCTAATAATTCGATCTGGTAGACTATAACGACTATTACTGATTGCCTTGGCTAAATCATCATTACCATAAAATTTATGGGCTAAATAATTTATTTTTTCTAGATTACTAAGACTTGAAATATCTAAATCATCTTGTTTTTTCAGATAAGAATATAGGCTTTCTAAATGGTTCTCATATATCTTTAAAACTTCTTTAGCTTCTAAAGAAAGATTATCATAACTAATTAAATTCTTTTCTAAAGCTTTAAATAACTTATCCCCTTTTTCAATATTATCTAAGTAACTGACTAAACTTCTATTTCCCGAATGAGTACCGATTCTAATTAAATCATTAAGTATAATTTGCATTCTTTTGGTATTAAGACTGGCATTTCTAGCTGTTACTTCCATTCTTCTAGTTTGGGTTGGATTAATAAGTTCTGGGGAAGTATAAGTATTGCTAATATCAATATTTTCTAAATTGGGATACAAATAGGCAAAGGATAAAAATATCTTAGCAAAGGTGGGAATATTATTTTTTAAGAAAACATTTTCTATTTTTTTAAAAGTTTCTTTAGGATTAGCACTTTTTAAAATATTATTAACAAAACTATCACGCATATTATATAATTCTGATGAATTAGTATATTCTAAACTCCAAAAAGTATCAACCAAAACATCTGCTTTATCTAGTAAATCAGCATTATCTTTATTGTTAAAAATATATGTTAATAAATTAGTTTTAACATTTCTACTTTTTAATTTTTTAAAATTCTTATCTAGCGCAGCAATCTTACTGTTATCTAATCCTTTTTCAGAATCTAGAATTATTGGCATTAAATTAAGGAGACCTAGCTTTTCAATTTCATTTAAATTATCACGAAAAAAGCCATTTTGCCATCTTTCTTCTTTCAAAAAGGAAAAAACTTTAATTTTATTGCCTATATTTTTCAAAGATGCTATTACTGAATAATTATAATCGCCAGTAAATTCATGATTTAAGAACGACATTTTTAATTCATCTTGAGTTAAAGAACAAATAATCTGTAGTCTATTTTTCAAATCTTCAATACTTTCTAATTGTTCTAATTTCAATTTATCATCAGTTAAGGTTGCAATTATGGTTGCCCTATGTTCTTCTTCTTTAAAAAAGGCCAAAGATTTTATTTTTAATTCATCGCTTAAATTCCAAATAATTCTTATTTTTATATAATCATCAGTTAATTTCTTTAACATTTCAAATTTTACATTTTCATCTTTAATAGTCAAATTTATAATTTTTTCTTTATCGTAGTTAGAATAATAATCCGTATCAAACTGCAAATAATTAAAAGCTTCTTGTTTTACTTGATCACTATAAAACTTTATCAATACTTCATATTTATGAGGCCAAGTACTATCCATTAAAATAAAAGCTTGCATAACATTATCACACTTTTGCTGTAATAATTCTACTTTTAATTCTTGATCTTGCAATGAACAAAGAATTAGGGCTTGTAAATAACGATCTTTAATCCCATCTAAATATTTAAGCTTAGTCACATCGTCATTTAATCTTGTAATAATTTCAGCTCTAGCTTTCTCATCTAAAACATAACTAAGAGCTTTTTCTCTTTCATCTGGCGAAAAATATCTAAGAATTATCTCTTTTTTCAGATTATCATCGTGTAAATATTTTAAAGAGTCCATCCTAACTTCTGGTGGTAAATAAAGAATAATACGAGCTTTCAATTCATCATCATTAGATTTAGTAAAATAATCATAAAGTAATTTTTTACTCTTTATTTGCCCTACTACTTCTTCCTTACTTCCTAAATCTTGTAAAAAAGAAATACTATCTAATTTCAAAGATTCACTACTAAGTTTATAAATAACACTCACCTTAGCATCATCACTTGTCATATATTTTAAAGCTCTAAATTTTAATTCATCAGTTTTAAAATATCTGTTAGTTATTTCTCGCTTAATTGTATCACTACTAATATACCCAAAAGCCGCTAATCTTAATTCATCATCTTTAAATCTCTCTACTATTATGGACTTGTAAACATCATCAGAAATTGTTTTTAATAAATCTAATCTTATCTTATCATCAGAAATAGATAAAATAATATCTTTCTTAATTTTCTCATCACTAACTTGGTTTAAATAATCTATTTTTAAATTATTATTTTTAATTTGCCATATAACTATTTTGTCTTTTATTTCAGGGTTACTTAAATATTTTAAACTTTGATACTTCATTTCATCACTAGTAATACTTTCTATTACCGCTCTAATGGTATCTTCACTACTTATATCTTTCAAAAGTTGATACTTATCTTCATCTGTAACCTCTTTTAAATCAGTTAAAATTCTATAAGCATTATAATACTTATCTATATATTTTAAAGATGATAATTTTAAACGATTACTAGATAACCTTTCTATAATATCTAACTTATATCCATCATTTTTTAAAAATTGCAAAGACAAAGCTTTAAGTTCTTCATCTTTAAAATACTCAATAATAGAATAACGATCCCTATCATCATCAATTTTATTTAAGTAAGAATATCTTATTTTTTCATCTTTTATCGATTTAACAAGATTAGCATCATAAGAAACCGTGGTAATCATTTGTTCCTTTATTTTATCATCTTTTAAGCAACATAATGCTAAAGATTTTTGGAATTTGTCATTAATTTTCTCAGCAACTTTTAATATAAAATCATCTGATAATGTTTCAGCACCTTCATTAGACTTAATAAGTATATGTGCTTTATCTTCATCAGAAAAAAAATCATAATCAGCAAGTTCTATATTTTGAACCCAGTTTGCTATATAATGTGATGTTTGATTTCGAATAGCATCATCGCTTATATATGGTAACCCAATAATCCCAGTATGAGGATTTTTTCTATATATTAGTAGTTCCTTTTTTTTCTCATCACTATTAAATCTTAAGCATTGTAAGAAGATATCTTCATCTTTTATGCTTCGGGTTATGTCATAACTAGCATTATTGTTTAAGGAATTATTACTTAAAAATTCTTCTTTTAGAGTATCTGATTCTAAATAGGTAACTAAATCGACTTTCTTATCATTATCTTCTAAATAGTTAATATATTCCATTTTTAAATAATCATTAGTCATGGAAGGAATAATATCCATAGCATAATCATCATATTTACCAGTCATTAAGTATTTTAGTTTTAACTCATCAGCATCAAAAGTAGATATAAACAAACTTTTAACATTAATATCATCATAAAGATTAATATAACTTTCTTTTAAAGAATCGGGTAAACAGGTTATAGCAAGTAGTCTTGTATAGGCCATTATGTCATTAGTGCTCTCTATTTTAGCTTTGGCTTCTTCTAATGAATAAATATTTTTATATAAATTTATTAAATCTTTTGGTTTTAAATCATAAAGATTAAAATCACCAATATTACTTGCTAAGTAATTCCTTTCTTCATAATTCAAACTATTTCTAATATTTTTTATATCATCAATATTTTTAAGTACTTCTTCAATATTCTCCTTCATTATAGGCCTCCTACTATCTTCTTAATTATACTTAAAAATCAAAAAAATAACAACTAAAGACTTTATATAAAAAGATTTAATAAGACTGCTAATACTAGAAAAAATCAGGTTAAATTAAGAAAGATACTTATAAATTAATTAGTATCATCTTAAAATTTATTTTCTAATGTTTTAAATACAATAATTTAACCATCTTTATGCTTATTTTTCATCTATTTTTTAAATATTTACTATTTAAAATAACATAAAATATAGTATAGCTTGTAACTGCTAGCATCATAGACTAATATTAGATTATCTCTTTTAGTACTTTTAATTTTATAATATAAGTTTTCATTTATTTCTTTTGGAAAATTTTCTTCAAGCAAATGATAATACTCCGAATTATAATTTCTTTTACAAACTAAAATTTGATTTTCTAAATGTTTTAAATCGTCATGTTCTAATTGCTTTATGATATCATCACTATCCGATTGTTCATAATCAAAAATGTAAAATGCATCAGCCTCCTGAACCGCTTCTGGTGTCTGAAAAACCAAAGTTTTTCTTCTTGGCTTTTTTATTTCTATTTGCCTTCCAAAAGACAAATTAACTACATTATTGTATTGTCCATAATAGTAAATTTTCAAAATAAAAACAAAGGCTATTACGAATAGGCAAAAAAATATTTTTTTCATTAATTATCAATACTTTCTGAATAAAAAATCATAAAATCAACATCCAAGCATAAGGTTGTAAAAAATTATTACTGTCATCTCGTAAAAAGTATAGCATATAATTCTTATTTTTTTCAATAACTATACTACTATTTTCTAAACAGTAAGATATTTCTTCATTATTTAATAATTTCTTAGTACGAATACCATTTCTATCATACTTATATGATACATTTAAGTTAGTATTACTAATACTTTGTAATTCTCTACCATTACTCCAATTATAAGTAGTATTACCTATTTTTAAAGGATTACCTATAATATCATAAGTAATAGTATCATTATTAAACTTAATTAATTGATCTTTATAATTAGAATTACCATAAGTATAAGTATCAGTATTTATTAATATAATGTTTTATTACATAAGTTATAATATGTCTACTCCTAAATTATCATTTATATTCTTAGATTCTAATCTATTTAAGGCATTATATTCATAATTTAAATCATTATTGAGTTACTTTATCTTTAATATCACACTCTAATATTGTCCTCATATACTATCTATAAGGAGAGAATTATGAAAAAAATATTTAGTATTATAATTTGTTTAGTATTAATTTTAATGATTAGCTTGCTTAATATTCATAATAAAAAAGATGAAGATAAATCTTTAACAAAAATTAAGGTAGCAGAAGTTACCCACTCAGTTTTCTACGCTCCTTGGTATGTTGCTATAGAAAATAATTATTTTAAAGATGAAGGTTTAGACATTGAACTTATCTTAACACCAGGAGCTGATAAAGTTGCCGCAGCGGTTTTATCTAATGATGTTAATATTGGTTTTGCAGGCTTAGAAAGTACTATTTATGTTTATAATGGCGGTGAAAAAGACTACTTAGTAAACTTTGCTGGTCTTACCAAAAGAGATGGTCAATTTATTTTAAGTCGTTCTAAAAACGATAACTTTAACTTAGAAGAATTATATGGTAAAGAAGTTTTAGTAGGTCGTAAAGGCGGGATGCCAGCCTTAAATTTTCTAAACGCCCTTAAAAAAATGAATATTGATAGTAATAAGATAAATCTAAATTACTCAGTTGAATTTGCAGCGTTATCGGGATCTTTCATTGGTGGAATGGGAGATTATGTTAATCTCTTTGAACCAACCGCTACGAAGTTAGAAAAAGAAAATTTAGGTTATGTTGTGGCTAGTATTGGGGCGTATTCTGGCGAAATGCCATATACAACTTACTACGCTCGAAAAAGTTATATTGAAAACAATAAAGATATAATTGATAAATTTAAGAAGGCCTTAAATAAAGGTTTAGAATTTGTTAATAATAATGAACCAGATGTAGTAGCCCTTGTTATCCATAATCAATTTAAAGATGAAAGTCTTAATAATTTAGCTACAATGATTAAAAGATATAAAGATTATGATTGTTGGTATAATGATACCCATATTAAAGAAATGGCTTATCAAAATTTAGAACAAGTAATGTTAGATAATAACCTTATAGAAAACAAGATAGATTTTAATATTTTAGTTAATAATGATTAGGTAAATAACTTTAAAGGATATATAATGCCTAAAGCTTTAGAAATAAAAAATTTAAAAAAAGAATATCATACTCTAAAAGGAGAAGTTCTAGCCTTACAAGATATTTCGTTTAGTATTGATGATAAGGATTTTGTGGCTATCGTGGGGCCTTCGGGATGTGGTAAATCTACTATTTTATCTATACTTACGAGACTGGATAATGACTTTGAAGGTTTAATTGATACGCATAATAAAAAAATTGGTTATATGCTGCAAACAGACTGTTTACTACCCTACTTAACTATTTGGGATAATGCGATTTTAGGACTGAGATTAACTCACTGTCTTACTAAAGAAAATTTAAGTTTTGTCGATAATCTTATTAAAAAATATAATTTATTAGAGTTTAAAGATAAGTATCCTAGTAGTTTATCGGGAGGAATGCGACAAAGAGTGGCATTAATTAGAACACTTGCTACTAATCCGGATATCTTACTTTTAGATGAACCTTTTAGTGCTCTAGATTATCAAACTCGATTAGAAGTAAGTAATGATGTTTATAATATTATTAAATCAGAAGGTAAAACAGCAATTATAGTTACTCATGATATTGGAGAGGCTATTGCTACTTCTAGTAAAGTCATTGTCTTATCGAAAAGACCAGCAATTATAAAAAGTATTTATGATATTAAATTAGATAATCCGAAAAACCCTATTCTTAATCGTAAAGATCCTAAGTTTAATTATTACTATGAACTTATTTGGAAGGAGTTAGAGGAATATGTCACCGAAACAAATAGCTTATCTAAAAAAAATTAAAAGAGATAATCTTCTAATTCTTCTTACTCAAATAATAATTATTATTAGTTTCTTACTTACTTGGGAACTTTTAAGTAAATATAATATTATTAATAGTTTTATCTTCTCTAGTCCTAGTAAAATTATTAAAACTTTAATTAGTCTTATTAGTAATCATAATTTCTTTAATCATTTATATACAACTACTAAAGAAGTCTTAATATCTTTTAGTCTTGGTTTTATTATTAGTCTTATAATATCTATTCTATTTTATTTAGTTAAACCTATTTATAAAGTATTTGATCCTTTTATTACTATGTTAAACTCTTTGCCTAAAGTTGCTATTGGTCCTTTAATTTTAATCTGGTGTGGGGCCAATATTAAATCAGTTATTATTATGGCTTTACTTATCAATTTAATAGTTAGTTTAGTTACTATTTATACGGGTATGGTAAATGTTAATAAGAATCATTTATTACTATTTAAAAGTTTTAAGGCTAGTAAATGGCAAACTTTATATTATCTAATTATTCCTAGTAGTTTATCTAGTATCATTTCTTCTATTAAGTTAAATTTATCTTTAAGTTTTATTGGAGTCATTATGGGTGAATTTCTAGTTAGTAAAGAAGGAATTGGTTATTTAATTATTTATGGAACGCAGGTATTTAATTTAGACTTAGTATTAACTGGAGTTGCTGTCTTAATTATTTTATCTTATATCTTTTATAAACCTATTGCTATCTTAGAAAGCAAGATGTTAGCAAAAACTTGAATTTTTCAAGTTTTTTTAATTTATTTATTTAACAACCAGTCAATTATATTTTTATGAATTATACCATTCTCTGATAAATCAATTTTATCCATTGAAAGAACATATTTTGGATAATTATCTTCTATTTTTTTATAAACACCAAATTCTCTTTCAATCACTTTTTCATCACTTAAAATATATGTAACTTGAATATATATTTTTTCATTAAATCTGGTCGCAATAAAATCAACTTCTCCACTATCCAAGGTTCCAACATTGACATTAAATCCCCTTGCAATAAGTTCATTATAGACAATGTTTTCTAAATAAGCCCCAATTTGTTCTTTTTTACCGTCACTTAAAATGTTAGTGAATCCTAAATCAGTTAAGTAATACTTATATTTTCCAGTAAGAATTCTTTTGCCTCTTACATCATATCTTTCGGCTTTGGAAATTAAGTTGGCTCTAGTTATATAGTCAATATAATTATATAGGGTTTCAAGAGAAACATTTCTAGAATCGCTTTGCATATATTTTTTTAAACTGTCAGGTGAAAATACCTGAGATGGTGTAGTCAAAATATAAGTAACTATCCTATTTAATAAATCAATATCTTTTATATTAAATCGCTTTACAATATCCTTTATTATAATGGAATCATAAATATCACTTAAATAAGTTTTTCTAGATATGTCATCCTGCTGCATAAATCTTTGGGGCATCCCACCCCATTTTATATAGTCGTTAAAAGCATCTTCAATATCTCTATTATTAACTATATTTGAAAGTTCGCATACTTCCCCAAATGTAAAAGGAGTTATTTTAAAACTTACATATCTCCCAGCAATATGTGTTGCTAAATCACTAGATAATAAATCGCTATTAGAACCAGTTATAAAAATGGATGTATTCTCTGTTGCTCTTAGGGAATTAACAACTTTTTCCCATTCATTAACATTCTGTATCTCATCAAAGAATATATAGTATTTTTTATCGTCAATAATTTGGTCCTTTACATAGCTATTTAATTTTTTTGGTTCTGTATATTCTTCATAATCATAATCTTCAAAATTAATATAAATAATATGACTATCATCGATATTAGTTTTCTTTAATTCATCCATTATTTGTCTTAAAATAACAGATTTTCCTGAGCGTCTAATTCCAATTAAGACTTTTATTAATTCTTGATTATAAAAAGGTCTAATTAATTTTAAATATCTTTCACGAATAACCATAATGTTCTCTCCTTCTTTTATAAAACCATTATAATACCATATTTATTTTTTGTCAATTTATTACGCCAAGGCGTAATTTTTTTATAATTTTGGCTTTTTATTACGCCATAGTATAATTTTGCAGACATATTATTGATAGGTTCAAGATTTATATTATCTAATTATTCCTAGTAGTTTATCTAGTATCATTTCTTCTATTAAGTTAAACTTATCTTTAAGTTTTATTGGAGTCATTATGGGTGAATTTCTAGTTAGTAAAGAAGGAATTGGTTATTTAATTATTTATGGAACACAGGTATTTAATTTAGATTTAGTCTTAACTGGTGTTGCTGTCTTAATAGTTTTATCTTATATCTTTTATAAACCTATTGCTATCTTAGAAAGCAAGATGTCAGCAAGAACTTGAATTTTTCAGGTTCTTTTTTTATCTTCAATCTATACTTACTATGGTTATTCTAGCATATCCATTTCCTTTTTTAGCACAATTGCTTGTTGGTGTTTTTTCACTACAAGTGGTTGATATAGTTTTAGTACTTTCTTCTGATGATTCTTCACAGTCATAACAATACATAACTTTATTAGTTAAAAGGGAATTACCAATATAACCAGAACCACCACCAGCACAATAGCTATTATTTTTTCCACCAAAGTAACCACCGCCTCCGCCTGGTTTTTCACGAACGCCTTCTTTACAACTAGCACCTTGACCAAAAGAATCACCATCTATCTGGGTACCACCTACTGCACTAAAGACTGCCTCAGCGTTTGTATATCGCGAAGTCCCAACATTGCCAATATAGCCACCAGCATGGCCAGAAGTTAATAAAGAATAATTTGGATAGGTCGTTAAATCAACATAAATTCCGCCGCCTCCGCCAGAAACAATAATGATATTATTTTTATAATTTTCTAACTCAGAAAGTAATCCTGATTTACTGGCTATATGAGTGGCTCCGCCACCACCAGTTCCAAATGAACTTTTATTATTATAGGATGATTTTCCGGTTCCACCACCATTATAACCACCAGCCGATATTGCATTTAAACCCATATTAGTTAAGCCTACTCCGCCAATATTTAAATAAAGTTTATTATTTACATTCAATGAAACAGTTCCAACCGAATATGCCCCATATCCCCCAAGATAATTATTATAACTGCCACCTTGTGCTCCCCATGTTTCTAATCTATAAGTTCCTGATACTGGTACTGTAAAGGTTTGTTCAGAACCAGTATAATCAAAATTAAAAATAGTTTGACCGGAATAATTAACAAAATATAAATTACATTTAACCTTTTTAGAAAGATTACTAATAAATAAACCCCACTCATCTATATCCCAATAAAAGTTAGTAGCATTATTATCACAGACGGCCTTAGAAAATATAGCCGCCCCTTTTTTAGGAATACTTTCTTGTAATTTGTTATCTAAATAAATACCTAATATATTATCTTCACTTAAATAATTGCTTTTACTATTAAGACCAATAAATATCATTAACATTGATACACTAATTAAACCTATAAACACTATTTTCTTCATAACTACTATCCTATTCTATGTTTTAAATTATAACACAAAATAGCATAAATTATAACTCATAATAGCATTTTCTAAATAATTTTTTTAAAAATGTAAAAATTATTAT
>CAKOMC010000016.1 GCA_934096535.1 uncultured Bacilli bacterium
TCATCTCCTTTACTAAATTATACCAAAGAAAAAGTAAACACATCTTTTTTGTGTCTACTTTTATCTTACAACTTCATATGGTTTTAAGTGCTAATCTTTTTAGTTAAAATAAAAATGGCTAATTTACATGGAATGCAAATTAGCCATAAATTATAAAAACAGGAAATTGTAATTATTATTTATTTAGTATAAATATAAAATATTAGTATATATTATTAATGTATTCTTAAATAATAGTTGCAAAAAATTTTGATTATGCTATACTACTATTGAAAGAACGAAAGTTCTTGAATAAAAAAAGAGATACATTTGATTTGATGTGTTAGATGTTTCTCAGTCCATTAGATATAATATATGAGAAGCACCTATTCAATGTTGAGTAGGTGCTTCTCAAATTTTTTATAAAAAAATTTACTTCCTTTTGATGGAATTTATAATTTCGTCCACAAGGGCTAAAATTACTATGAGCATAATTAAATACTCCATTTAGAATTCCTTCCATAGGACCGCCTCCTTCCATTTTTAAAAGATAAAAATGGACTGAGAAAGAAAGCACCTAACAATCAAATGTATCTATCTAATATGGTATCATAATGACCAGTATAAATCTACTAAAAACAACTATTTTATTAAAATATATATTATTATGATAAAAATTAAAAAAACAATTGAAAAAAATTTTGATTATGCTATACTACTACCTGAAAGAACGAAGGTTCTTAAATAAAAAAAGAGATACATTTGATTTGATCAATTAGATGTTTCTTTAGTCCATTGTTTTGATGCATGTAAAGCACCTATTCAGTAACGAGTAGGTGCTTTACTTATCTGATTTATTCAGATTCATTGTATTGCCAATGTGCATAATAAGTGGTATCTTCTGTTACAATAGTTTCAGAAGATATTTTTTCGCCTTCAATGGGCTCAGTATACCAACCTAAAAAAGTATAGTTTTCTCTAGTTGGAGTTGGCAATGTGTTATTTAGATTGTCATATTCTTTTAATATAGTAGTAGAAAAATTATCATATTCTCCTTCTTGAAGAGAGAGATTTCTTACTTCTATTGTTCTTGGTTTAGAAATGGCTGCCCAGTTATAAAATATAAATGAATGATAATTTGTATCTTGCGCTATAAATTGATATCTATATTTTTGCCAATTTTTTTTAATATTTGATATAAATTCTCCATTCTGTTCACTTCCTATTAATATGTTAAAGTTGTCGTCATTTCCCTTTATTTCAAAACTAATATTGTATGTTTTTCCTATTGATAATTGTTTGTAATAATCAAAATATACACCATAATTTGCGGGCAAATCATTATATTCTTCTTTTAAACTAGCGGTTGCTATTAAATATGGTAAATTCTCAACTTTTTTAGTGTTCCATGTAAAATTTATATATTTTTGATTGAGTCTTCCCATTTTATCATTATCAGTATTATAATATTCTTCAAATATATTATTTTTTATATAGTTATTATCGTAAGTAATTGTAATATCTTTTTTACTTTGAAAATAAGTTTTACAATTACTTCTTTTGGAAAGATTAGTTACTAATAGACTCCAATTTACATTGTCCCATGTTCCTATGGCATCATTATCACAAATAATTTTATCTATAATATAATTAGAATTTCTATCAGGAATAGAAGTGCTTTCTATATTATCAAGATAAACAGCAATATATTTATTTTTGCTTTCTTTATTGCTATGAAAAATTAAAATTAAGGTAATTATTAACAATATTATAAATAATAATTTTGCTTTGCTTTTTATAAAAATCGACCTCCTAGTATATTTATATAACAATCATACACCTTCTAAGATGTATAGCCAATGTACCTTATAAATTGTGTGAGATTATTTCCTTGAAATGATAAATTTTAAGGAAGATAAAAATGGAAATAAATAGATTAAAAGAAATTAGAGAAGATAGAGATTATAAACAAAGTGATATTGCTAAAGTTTTAGGGACTACACAACAACAGTATTCTAAGTATGAATTAGGTATACAGTTGATTTCTGTAGAAAGATTAGTAAAACTAGCTAAATTTTATAATACCAGTGTTGATTATTTAATCGGACTTACCAATGAACGAAGGGCTTATCCTAGGATTAAATAATATTATTAATTGGAAAAATATTTCTAATATAGTATAATTTAGGAAAATTAATTATATTTAAGGAGATATTATGAGTGATATAAAATTTGGATTAGATAAAAGAGTGGATTTTATTCATGCTATTGTGTGTAGTTATGTAATAAAAAATAATTATAAAAATAAAGATGAATTTGATTGGGTAGAATTTCCAAATACTAAATATTTTAACGATGTTGTAAGTAAGATTAATTTTGATAAATTTCCTAAATTAGAAAAATATATGTTAGATATAGATGATGAGGCTGATTATAATTATATAGCTTATTTATTTAATGAGGATTTTTCTATTAGATGTGCGGATATTACTAAGGTTAATAATCCTTTTAAAAAAGAGGATTTAAGAGAATATTTAGAACTAGTAAAAGAAGTATATTTATCTTTTGATATGAATAAAATTTTAGAAGATAATAAAGAAGAATTAAAGTTACAACAAGAGGCTTTTGGTAAATTACCTGAGGGATATAACAAGGATTATGTTTTAAGCTTCTTTGGAAGTAAGGAAGATGTTGATTTAAATATTACGGGTTCTATTTTTATGAATGGGGGGTTTTCTTCAATTATTGGTAACTCTTTATATTGTACTAGAGGGATTAAGTATGAAGATAATAAATTCTTTGTAAATAAAAGATATAATTTCATTTCGATAAATCATGAATTTGCTCATCATTTTGTTAATCCTATTGTGGATAAGTATTATGATGCTGTTTCTAATTATGATTATTTAATCAAGGAAGCACTGGCTAATGGTTTACCTAAGTCTTATTCAGGTATGACTAAAACACTGCTATATGAATATTTTGTAAGAGCTGTTTCGGCTTTGATGAGTGAAAAGTGGATATCAAGAGAGGAAATGCGACCAGATTTTGAATGGTTTAAGAAAGTTGGCTTTGTTAGAACTGAGGAAATAGCGGATCTTATAAAAGAGAATATGCCAAATTATAGTTCTTTTGATGAATTATATAAAAGTGTGTTAATACCTTATTTGGAATCTTTTTGCTTAAAAAGTGCTGATGCAAAGAAAAAAGTTAGTAGATAAAAGTAACTTTTGTTTACCTTAAGAAAAATTGCAAGACTTTCGGGTTATTGTGAAGTAATATTTCACTTAAAAGGACTTGGCAAGCCTTGATTTTGTGTTATAATTTTATTGGAGGTAAAGAAAAATGGAAAAGAAAAATGGAAAAAAGAAAAGTTCTACAAAGACTACTAAATCTGTTAAAAAAGAAGTAGAAGTCGTTGTAGAAGAAACTAAACCAGAAAAAGAAGTTCCAAAAAAGGAAGTAATTAGTGATAAAAAACAACCTAAAAAGACTAGTCATTTCTTATTTAAGGCTCTAGCTATATCTATTTTTGTTGCAATTATTCTATCATGGATAATTCCAGCAGGTACATTTAGTTCAGCAACCATTACAACAACTGATCCTGCAAGAACTGGAATTAATGAGACATTTTTAGCAATGTTTTATGCCAGTAACTATTATTTGTTACAAGTAGTATTTGTTCTTGTTGTTGGTCTATTCTATGGTGTTTTATCTAGAACTAACGGTTATAAAAAGTTAGTAGATAATGCCGCCGAGTTTTGGATTGGTAAGAAAAAATGGTTTGCTTTAGTTCACACTGTTATTATTGCTTTGTTTGTTTCAATGGCAACTCAAAGTTTCCCAATTTTATTATTTATACCATTAATAATAAGTATTGCTAGTCGTCTAGGATTTGGAAAACTAAAAAGTGTTTTAATGACATTCGGGGCGATGATAGTGGGATTTGTTGGGCAAACAACTTCAACTTTAGGTCTTGATTATCTAGCAAAAACAATGAATGTTAGTATTACTACTAATTTACTAGTTCGTTTTGGAATTTTGGCATTAGCACTAATCTTATTAAACATCGTCTTAATTAAAATGAAAAATAAGAATAAAGAAGCTGTAGCTGAACCAATCGATTTAGTACCTTTAACAGGTGATGGGAGAAGTGGTAAAGCTTGGCCATATCTTGTGGCATTTATTTTATTATTTGTATTTTGCATTTTAGGATATATGCCTTGGAGTAGCGCTTTTGGAATTAATGCGTTTAGTACATTCCATACATGGTTAACAACTAAAGTAACTGTTACTATTGGTGGTAATTCACATCCAATCTTTGGCTATATTCTTGGTAAGGTTAGTGCCTTTGGAGAATGGGATATTTATACAATTTGTTATATTGCCATGATAATATTAATTTTTGTTAAATTATTTAGCAAGGTTAAAATGGATGAATTGTTAGAAGCTGCTGTTGAAGGCATGAAGAAAACATTAAAACCTGCTTTATTTATTGTACTTGCTTATACAATGTTTGTTATTTGCTATTGGGGTGGATTTACTAATACAATAGTTGATAAGATTGTTGGGGCAACATTTAATCCAATTAGTGCAACAGTTGCTAATGCGTTAGCATCATTCTTCCATGTAGATTTTGGATTTAGTGGTTTCACTTTAGGAGCTACATATGCTGCTAGATTTGCTGATTATACTGGAACAATGCTTGTAATTATGACTTCAATTAATGGTTTGGTTTCTTTGGTAGCACCAACTAGTGTTTTACTTGTAACTGGTCTATCAATGTATGATGTTTCTTACAAAGAATGGTTAAAAAACATTTGGAAATTTGCCGTTATACTTTTAGTCTTACTGTTAATTATATTTGCAGTAATGGCTTATGTTTAAGACTTCTTAGGAAGTCTTTTTCTATGTCTTAAAACTTTATAAAAATTGGAGGAAAAGTAAAATAAACTAAATGAAAAGATTGTTTAATAAATTTTGACATAAAGATAAGTATCGCGGTAAAAAGAGCTTGTTGATTTATTAAAGATATAGTCCAAAATCAATAGCAAAAAATGTTTAAAAGTTCTTGAATTAAAGAAGTTGGTTTGTTATAATACAAAGCGAGTAGTGATTACTCCTTGCTTCACAAATAAGTGTAAGCCGGAAGACCAAGAGGAGGTGTAGAAAATGAATAAATACGAAATGATGTTCATTGTTAAAGCAACTATGGAAGAAAGTAATGTTAAGACTGCTGCTGAAAATGTAAAAAAATTAGCTGAAAGTCTTAAAGCTAAAGTAGAAAGCTTTAAAGAAATGGGCCAAAAGAAGTTAGCTTATCCTATAAAAAAGGAAATTAGTGGTTATTATTTTGTAATGACTATGACTGCTAGTAAAGAAGCTATCAAAGAAGTTAATCGTAAAATGTCTATTGATGAAAATATTATTAGACACTTAATTATCAAATTAGATGAGGAGTAAAAAATGAATAAAGTAATTTTAATTGGAAGATTGACAAGAGATCCTGAGTTACGCACTATCGCATCAGGTAATGCAACTACCTCATTTACGATTGCTGTTAATAGAAATTTTACTAATCAAAATGGGGAAAGAGAAGCGGATTTTATCAACTGTGTAGCTTGGAGAAAACAAGCTGAAAATGTTGCTAAGTATTGTACTAAAGGCTCACAAGTAGCTGTTGAAGGTCGTATTCAAACAAGAAATTATGATGCTCAAGATGGTACTAAGAGATATGTTACTGAAGTAATTGCTGATAATGTAACATTTCTAAGTTCAAGAGCTGGTGGTAGTCAAATTCCAGAAAGTAGTTCAAATACTTCATCTTATACTGCAAATAATGCAGTTCCAAATAATGGTATGGCCAATAATGACATCGTTACTGCTGATTTGGATATGGATCCTTATGCTGCAATGGGTAACGAAGTATCATTAACTGATGATGACCTACCTTTCTAAGAAGGGAGAATATAAAATGGCAGAATTTTATCGTAAGAAAAAGAAAATTTGTCAAATGTGTGCTGGAAAATCTATCGATTATAAAGATGTACCTATAATTCTTAAGTACATTACTGAAAAAGGTAAGATTGTAAACAGAAGACAAAGTGGTGCTTGTGCTAAACATCAAAGACATATTGCACAACAAATTAAATATGCTAGATTTATGGCATTAATTCCATATGTTAAGGACTAATTTTTAGTCTTTTTCTTTTGATCTTAAATATTTATAAAGATGTAGATTTTGGGAAAATTAAAGATTAGAAATTGAAGTTGTAAAATAAGTATTAAGATATATAATTAATGATTAGTATTAATAAGGGGGCTAAGGACAATAGCAAGAATATAATATAATAGGAATTCATATTTTAAAACCAGTTACATATGTATTAAATAACATATAGTAAACAGGAGTTTTTATAGAGTAAATTTCTAAAAAAGAACGGAAAAAAAGTGTGATTTATCCATAAGAAAGGGATAAATTTTTTTGACTGATAAGTATATATTTGATACAATAAGTAGGAATTAAAAAGGAGACAAAACATGAAAGTTATATTACTAAAAGATGTTAAAAAACAAGGCAAAAAAGATGATATTATTGAAGTAAGTGATGGCTATGGAATGAATTTTTTGATTAAAAATGGTTTAGCAGTTGCGGCAACAAAGACTAGCACCAAAATATTGTCAAACGAACTTGATAAGCGTAAGCAAGAAGAAGAAAAGCTTGTTAAAGAAATGCAAGAAATGCGTGATAAAATAATTAGAGAAAATATTACTTTTAAAGTAAAAACAGGAGCTATGGATAAAGTTTTCGGTAATGTTTCTTCTAAACAAATTGCTGAGAGCTTAAACAAAATGGGGTATAAAGTAGATAAAAAACAAATTCAAATTGACGCTCCTTTAGATACACTTGGGGTTCATAATGTAACAGTTGAACTCCATAAGAAGGTGCGCTTCAATATCAGAGTTAATTTAGTGAAGTAAGGTGATAATATGGCAAGAAAAATGCCACAAAATTTAGATGCTGAAATGTCAGTTTTGGGTGTTTGTTTTCTTGATGAAAGAGTTGTTAGTAAAGTCTTAGAAGAAGTTACTGATGATATGTTCTATAGTGATGCTAATAAAAAGATTTTTCTTGCTATAAAAAATTTACATGATGCGGGAGTACCTATTGATCAAACAACTCTGGCTGATGAATTGGATAAGACAAAAAGCTTAGGAGCTATTGGGGGACCAGCATATTTGGCTGATGTTATAACTTCTGTTGTAAGTGCTGCTAACTTGGATTATTATATTAATATTATTAAAGAAAAAATGATAGTTCGTAATCTTATAACGACAGCAACAGATATTGTAACAGATGCTTATAATGATTCGGATGATGTTACAGGGCTACTTGATACAGCCGAAAAAAATATTTTAGATGTTATTAGGTCGCGTCAGACAACCGAGTTTGCCCCAATTAATGAGGTGCTAGCGAGAGCCCAAGAGCAATTAGAATATTTATCCCAAAATCATAGTGTTATTTCCGGTTTAGAAACGGGTTTTTACGATTTAGATAAAGCAACTAGTGGTTTACATGAAGGAGAAATGATTGTTATCGCGGCTCGTCCCGGTATGGGAAAGACAGCCTTTGCTTTAAATATTGCTACTCATGCTGCTCAAAGTACCAAAAAAGCCATTGCCGTATTCAACTTAGAAATGTCTGCCGAACAGTTAGTTAATCGTATGATTAGCGCTTTAGGAGGAATAGAAGGTAAAAAGCTAACTAATGGTCAGTTGGGACAGAATGACTGGAAAAAATATAATGAGGCAGTAAGTCAACTTGCTGATACTAATATTTATATTGAAGATAATTCTGGTATTACTGTTAATGACATTCGTGCTAAATGTCGAAGACTTGCAACCAAAAAAGAAGGCCTAGGATTAATTATTATCGATTACTTGCAGTTACTTACTATGGGTGGCAGGAGGCCGGAATCCAGACAACAAGAGGTTTCGGATATATCAAGAGCTATTAAAACGATGGCAATGGAACTTAAAGTTCCTGTTATTGCTTTAGCACAGCTTTCCCGTAATGCAGAAAAAAGGGAAAATAATGAACCAATGCTTGCAGACTTAAGAGAGTCTGGGTCAATTGAGCAAGATGCCGATATAGTTATGTTTATAAATCGTAAAGATTACTATAAAGCCAAGACGGAGTTAGGAAAATCGGAAAATGTCGAGACAGATATAATCATTGCAAAACACAGAAAAGGTGGTACGGGTAAATTTACAGTATTATTTGAACCGACAATGATGAATTTCAAAAACTATATGGTTCTTGAAAAAGAAGGAGAATATTGATGAGTAAAAAGACACAAATTCTATGCATATTAACGACAATGATATTTGGAGTAGCGATGTTTATTGCCACTTCTTATAAAACTAGTTATGCTGATGAAGTAGAAGGGGTTTATCAAGTATACTTAAACGGTGAAAAAATAGGAATGATTGGTAGTCAAGATGAACTTTATGCACTTATTAATGAAGAACAATCAAGCATAAAAGAAGAATATAATGTGGATCAAGTTTATCCACCAAAAGGATTTTCAATAACTAAATTAAATACATACAATTCTAGCGTTTCTAGCGTTACAGAAATTTATGATAAAATAAAGGAATCAAAGAATTTTACTATAAAGGGTTATACTATTACAGTAAGTGATAAAGATGATAACGGAGATTCAAAAGTATTGTTTAAAATTAATGTTTTAGATGAAAAGGTATTTGAAGAGGCAATAAAAAAAGTTATCTTATCATTTATTCCTGAAGATGAGTATTTAGCTTATATCAATAATGAACAAAAAGAGATTGTTGATGTTGGCGAACGAATTGAAAATATTTATTTTCAAGAAAATATATCAATTAAAGAATCTTATATAAGTACTGATGAGAAAATTTTTACGGATGTAGATAGCTTAAGCAAGTATTTGTTATTTGGAACTGATAGCAAAGAATCAGAATATACAGTAAAAGTTGGGGATACAATCGCTAGTATTGCTGAGGCTAATGAGTTAAATGTTTCGGAGTTCTTAGTTGCTAATCCTAAATATAATAGTGAAAATGACTTATTAGCAGTTGGGGATAAAGTAGTTATATCCTTAATTAATCCAATGTTACAATTGGTATATGATAAATATATTGTTAAAGATGTTGAAGAAAAATATTCGACCGAAACAAAGTATGATTATTCTAAAGATACTAGTTATCGCTTAGTTCAAACGAAGGGCGTTAATGGTATTCGCCGTGTTGCTTCGCGTACACAGGTAATCAATGGAGATGCAAGTCAACAAGTTGTTATCGATAAAGATAATACATACATGGTAAGAGAAACTGTTAATGAAGTTATTGTTAAAGGTAAAAAATCTATTTCGAGTGGTAACTGGGGTAATTATGTTGATGATGGTACGGAATATGCTTGGCCAACATTAAAGCCATATATTATTACTTCTGGTTTTGGTACGCGTTACTTATTTAATCGTACAAGTCATGATGGTTTAGATATATCTGGTACTGGTTATGGCTCACCAATTTTTGCAATTGCATCTGGTACAGTTATATGGACTGGTTACGGTGGATATGCTGGTAAGAGTAGTGGTTTAAATATTATCATTCAACATTCAAATGGATACTGTTCATTGTATGCCCACTTGTCAGGTGTCTATGTTTCTAAAAATCAACAAGTCAGCCGTGCTCAGAAGATTGGGGCCATGGGTAAGAGTGGTTTAGCTACTGGTACGCACTTACACTTAGGTTTCTGGACTGGGGTACCATATCAAAAAGGCAGTAAAGCTATAAATCCTATCACAATATATAGATAATGAGAATATGTGTATTAGCTAGTGGTTCTAAAGGAAACTCTACTTATGTAGAAACGGCCAAACATAAAATATTGTTTGATATGGGAACTAATGTTAGATATATAAAGGAACGCTTAGAAGAATTAAGCGTTTCTTTAAACGATATAGATACTATAATCATATCGCATATTCATAGCGACCATATTGGAGCTTTAGAAAATTACATAAAGAAATATCAGGCAAATGTTTATATGACAATGGGAATGATAGGTGAATTGGGAAGTGAAAACCCAATAAGTAAGTATGAACATTTAATTCTTTTTGATGATGATATTTATTTAGATAATGTTAAAATTGAAGTAATAAAAACTAGTCATGATACTAAGGATTCTAAAGGATATATTTTGTATGAAGGAAATAATAGTGTTGTTTATTTAACTGATACTGGTTATTTGAATCAAAAGTATTTTAATTCTTTAAGAGATAAGACTGTATATTTGTTTGAGAGTAATCACGATGTGGAAATGTTATTAAATGGTAAATATCCAGCTTGGCTAAAAGACAGAGTTGTTGGACCTTATGGACACTTATCCAATAAAGACGCTAGCATTTATTTAGCTAAATTAATTGGCAAAAATACGCAAAAAATAATGTTACTGCACCTTTCTCATGAAAATAATACGGAAGAAAAAGCAATGGAGACAATCAAAAATATTTTCTTGGAGTACGGTGTTGATTTTGAAAACATTAGTTGTGCTAAACAAAATGAAAAATCGGAGATTATAGAGTTATGATAAAATTGATTTGCGTTGGAAAAATAAAAGAAAAATATTTAATGGATATGGTTTTAGACTATAACAAAAGAATTAATAAGTATCATAAGTTTAATATCATTGAAGTAAAAGATAGTAATATTGAACAAGAAAGTAAAGAAATCATTAAAAATATAGGCAAGAATGAATATATTGTGGCTTTGGCAATCGAAGGAAAACAAATGAACTCTTTAGAGTTTGCTAGTTTTATAAATGAAACTTTTAATCATTATAGTTGTATTACATTTATTATTGGGGGTTCCGATGGAATATTAGAAAACATTAAAAATACCGCCAATTTGAAGTTATCATTTTCGAAAATGACAATGCCACATGGTTTATTTAGAGGCGTTTTGTTAGAGCAAATATATCGGACTTTTAAAATAAATAATAATGAAACATATCATAAATAAAATTTAATTTATTATAAATACTTAAAAAAAGTTAAAAAGATTACTGAAATTAAAGACAGTGGTCTTTTTATTTGGTAAAATTAAGATGTAGAGAGAAGTGAAAGTTATGATAGGTAATGATTGGGATAATGAATTAAAAGTTATTTGGAATAGTCCTAACTTTAATAAATTTTATCAGAGCGTATTGAATTTATATAATAAGGAAACCATTTTTCCGTCAAAAGAAGATATTTTTAATGCTTTAAAACTTACACCTTACAAAGATGTGAAGGTCGTAATTGTGGGACAAGATCCGTATCATGGCGTTGGGGAAGCGATGGGATTGTCTTTTTCAGTTCATAAAGATATAAAAATACCACCATCTTTAAAAAACATTTATAAAGAATTATATGATGATTTAGGTATTGCACCACATGGAGATGGTGATCTAACAAAGTGGGCAAAAGAAGGGGTTTTATTATTAAATAGTGTTTTGACCGTAAAAAAAGATTGCCCCGCTTCACATAAAAATTTAGGCTGGGAGCCACTTACAGATTATATTATTAGAAAAGTAAATGCTAAAACTACACCAGTAGTATTTATATTGTGGGGTAATTTTGCCAAGTCTAAAATCAAATATATAACTAATCCAATTCATCTAGTTATAACAAGTCCACACCCATCACCTTTTTCATGTCGTAGTGGTTTCTTTGGGAGTCGGCCTTTTTCAAGAA
Source organism: uncultured Bacilli bacterium (assembly GCA_934096535.1). Classification (GTDB taxonomy): domain Bacteria; phylum Bacillota_I; class Bacilli_A; order RF39; family UBA660; genus CAG-605. The sequence goes on from CAKOMC010000016.1 coordinate 11,757, forward strand.
CCAATGAATTTTTGAAAAAAAATAATCTCCAACCGATTGATTGGCGATTATAATTTAAAATCGTTAATGATATCATCGTTCATATCTTTATTATCAAAGAAATTGCGAATGGTAATATTATGAAATTTAGCAATAATATTTGAAGGAAATTTACGAACTAATTCATTAGATTTAGAAGTATATTTGTTATAAAATTTTTTTGAAGCGTTTATTCTTTCATCCATAACACGAATGTCATTTAGAAGTTCTCGATAATCTTTTTGCTCTTCTAATTCAGGAAAATCATCTTGGATTTTGCTAATAAGTAAGACAGTATCAACTAATTTTCGCTCTAATTGAAAATTAGAAATACTTTCTTTTTTTAAGTCATTTAAATCCTTAAAATTGATTTTCGTTTCTTTAATATTGTTTTTAATTATAGACTCTAACTTAAGAAGAATATCATATTTTGAACGAAGAGCTTCATCTATCATACTTTCTGCCTCATCGATTTTAACTTTACAATCTTGAAGAGCATTGTAGTAAACAATATATGTGATAGTACCAATTCCGCCAACAATCAAAATGATTAAGATAGCATAAATAAATGCCATAATTTCACCTCATATCTTATACGAATAGTATAACACATAGAAACTTGCTAGTAAATAAATTATGTGCTATTGTAGTTACTGGTGATATAGATGAAAATAAAGCAACTTGTAGTAGGAGAGTTAGATGAAAACTGTTATATTTTAGAAAAAGATGGTAAGTATTTGGTAATTGATCCCGGTGATGAATTTATAAAAATCGATAATGAAATTCATGGTGAGTTAGAAGAAATTTTGGTTACTCATAATCATTTTGATCATATTGGGGCTTTGAAACAATTAGAAGATAAATACGGAGTAAAAGCTAATCAATATAAAAATAAAACTTTTAAATATGAAGTAATTGCCACTCCAGGTCATACAAATGATTCTAAAACTTTTTATTTTGCTGATGAAAAGATAATGTTTACGGGTGATTTTTTGTTTTATAATTCAATTGGCCGCATGGATTTGCCCACAGGAAGTCATGAAGAAATGCAAAAATCTTTAGAAAAAATTAGCAAATATCCACTAGATACTAAAATTTATCCGGGACATTTTTATTCAGGAAAATTAGGTATTGCTTTAGAAATAGTAAAGAACTTCTTTTTTTAGAAGTTCTTTTGTGAATAGCTATGGCTATAGTTTATTCTTTCATCAAAGGTAACATAATTTAAGTAAATCATTAAAATTAAGTCCCATTCACCAGTATTGGGGTTGCTGATAATTAGATGATCACGGCCTGCTTCTTCAATGCGCCCTGCAAAAATTTTGTTGCGCCATTCGGTAGAATCCGGAAAACTAACATAGGCTTTAACCATTTTTCCTTTATTCAACCTCAAAATATTTTCAATATAACTTTGTTCCATAGGTAGTGATGTGGTGGGATTATAATCAGGGTTGTAGCTATTTATTGTACTTGGAATATTTGTGCTATTAGGTATGTTGTTATTGTTAGGAAGACCTTGATTATTCGGGATAGAATTCATGTTGACATCATAATTATTTTGGTTAGTTGGGAAAGTTGGGTTTTGATAATATGTTCCATTCATTTAAAAATTCACCTCACTAACTATATGCAAAATCAAAAAAATATAGTATTATTATAGTAGGAGTAAAATAATGAAAAGAATAATAGGGCATATAACTGATAAGGAGAGGCTAAAAAAATTATTGATATTTCTAGTAGGTTTGTTGATTTTAGCATTTAATTATAACTTGTTTGTATTACCAAATGAGTTTAATATTGGTGGTATGACAGGTATTGCTACTATGCTAAATTTTTTATGTGGAATTAAGCCATCTTATTTTATTTTTGGTAGTAGTATTTTTCTAATAATATTATCGTATTTTACTTTAGATAAGGATACAACTTACAATAGCATAATAGGAGCTATCCTTTATCCTTTGTTTATTGATTTTGTCAAACCATTTTGTGATATAATGGCTCCTTTTTTAACATTTTCTAATATTGTTATCATTATTATTATTGCGGGGGTCTTGTTGGGATTAGGCAATGGTTTAATCTATAAGAGTGGCTTTACATTGGGTGGTAGTGATATTATTATGAAAATTATTCATAAATATCAACATTTGACCGAAGGAAATGCTCAGCTATTAATGAATACCGTAATTGTTCTGTTAGGAATTTTGGTTTTTGGAATACCAAGAGCAATATATTCTCTGATTTTATTAATAATTTACACTAATATTGTTGATAAAATTATTATTGGAATTTCTACTAGTAAAATGTTTTTAATTTCTAGCAAAAAATATCGCAAGATACAAGATTACGCCATTAATAATATGCATACTGGGGTAACAATTTTAGATACAACGGGTGGTTTTTTGTTTGAAAAAGGAAAAATGCTGCAAATAGTGGTGCCAACTAGAGCTTATAATGCTTTTCGGGAAAAAATTTTAGAAATTGATCCTAATGCTTTTATTGTTGTTAGTGATTGTTACGAGGTAACTGGTGGTAAGAAAGAAAAAAGAATGTTACTTTAATTTACTTGTCAGAAAAAATAGTAGGTTAATATAGATTATAAGATATTATTTTGAAAGATTAATAAGTTAGTGTATTAAAGTATATAAATTATTAAACACTAATTTAGTAAATATTAAAATTAGACTTATAAATTATAAAATTTATAGAAAATGTAATAGAATTAAGGATTGGCTATGATAAAGAAATTTATAAAATATTTTGTTATATTGGTACTTTTGGCAGGAGTCATTGGATTACTTGCTTGTAAAACAGTTAATTTATATATAGAGAAAACATATGGTGATGTAAAAGCTGATGCTTCGCCTAAGAATGATGATTTTGAAGAAAATAAGGAACTTCTAAGTAAAAATGAAGAAATGCCTGATTATGATTATGATTACCAAAATGAATTTAATCCAGGAGAAAAGTTAGATAGAAATATTGATAGACTAGATATAAATTCTTATTCTTATGTAAAAAATGAATTGACGGCTTTGAATACAGATTTTACCGTAAGTGATGGGGTTAAAAATTTACTATATCAGACTGTTAATAACTATAAGTCCTATTCTTCTATTTATGTAATAGATATGGCTACGTGGGCATCTTTTGGTTATAATGTTGATCAAGCTTATCAAACGGCTAGTGTAATTAAATCAGCATACTGTTTATATCTTTATAAGCAAGTAAGTATTGGCAATATAAACTTAGATGAAGAAATACCATATACTTATAATTATTATAATAGTGGAACTGGTACCGTTAAATTGAGTCCTGTTGGGACAATGTATTCGATTAGAGATTTAATAAAATTAACTGTTGTGTATAGTGATAATGTTGCCTATAAAATGTTACATGGGCATTTTGGAGTCAGTGGTTATAATGCAATGCTAGATGAATTAGGGATAAAAAAGTTACATTTGTCTTTGTATAATCCTTGGGGCCTTACTGATTTAAGAAGTATGGCGATGATTTGGCAAGAAATATACCATTTTGCCACTGAAAATTCTTGGGGAGAAGAGTATTTAAACTTACTTTCTACTAATGCTTATAATTATTTTAAAAATACTATTCCCAATATTAGCAGCGCTACTAAGGAAGGATTCACTAAAGATGTAACCATTTCTTCGGGAGTTTTGTTTGGCTATCACCCAATGATTGTTTTAGCTAGTGCTAAGTCAAGCTATGATTATAGTTCTTATCGTCAGGTAAAGAAATTATTAACAATTATAAATAAGATTATTAATGAGTATACAGCATATTTGGTTACTAAAGAATAATGTCTATTGGGCATTGTTCTTTTATTTTTCACAAAACTGTGATATATTGATTATGGTAAGGTGGTTGTAGTGAAATTTATTGAAATAAAAAATTGTTCAAAAGTATATAAAAATGGTGTTACAGCATTAGCAAATGTTAATTTAAGTATCAAAAAGGGCGAGTTTGTTTTTATTATTGGCCCAACAGCTTCTGGAAAATCAACTTTAATTAAAATGCTTTATCGTGAGGAAAGACCAACCGAAGGCGAAGTTTATGTTGGCGGAATTAATGTTGGCAAACTAAGAAATGGTAAAGTTTATAAATTGCGTCGTAAACTAGGCGTGGTGTTTCAGGATTTTAAATTACTTCCTAAACTTACAGTTTATGAAAATGTAGCTTTTCCTTTAGAGACTCAAGGCTTTAAAGCTAGTGAGATAAAACCTAAAGTTATGACAGCTTTAGAATTAGTCGGTCTTAAAGAAAAAGTAAGAAGTATGCCTAAGGAATTATCTGGGGGAGAAATGCAAAGAGTATGTATTGCTAGAGCCATTGTTAATGAACCCAAAGTGTTAATATGTGATGAACCAACGGGAAATTTAGATCCAGAAACTTCTAAAGATATTATGAAAACCATAAATAGAATTAATAAAGAATTAGGCACTACCGTTGTAATGGCAACCCATGATAAAGATATTGTTAATCAAATGAAGAAAAGGGTTATTACGATTGAAGATGGTGTTAAGGTAAGTGATATAGAAAGAGGTGAATATAAAGTTTATGAAGTACATGAGAATATTGACTAGAAATTTTCGCGATGGTATCCGCAGTGTTTTTAGAAATTTTAGTCTTTCTATTGCCTCTATTACTTGTATAACGATAACACTTGTTTTGGTAGCTATTGCGATGGTAATAAGTGCCAATGTTGATCATTTTACAAAAAGATTAGAGGAAACTTTGACGATTGTTGTTTATTTAAAAGAAGATGTTACAGAAGAAGAACGAAACACAATTGAAGAAAAAATAAAAGGATTGAATAACTACGAATCATTAATATATAAATCAAAAGACGATTGGAAACAAGAAATGATAGATTCTAGTGAAGAACTTGGGACGACATTAAGTTATTTAGATACGAATCCTTTATTAGATTCAATAACAGTTAAAGTTACAGATATTAAAAGTTTATCTTACGCTGCCGAGGCTATTAGAAATATGGAAGGTGTTAAATCGGCTAAATATGGTGAAGATAGTGTTGATAAGTTAGTCTTTATCTTTGATGTAGTTGAAAAAGCGATGGTTGTAATTGTGTGTGCCTTAATTTTAGTAACAGCTTTCCTGATTAGCAATACAATTAAATTAACTATTTTTTCCAGAAGAAATGAAATTGAAATAAAAAGACTAGTTGGAACCAGTAATTTTGCTATAAGACAACCATTTATAATTGAGGGCTTTATTTTAGGAATTATTGGTTCTATAATTCCAATAATTATCACTATTTATGGGTATATTTTGATTTATGATCATTTTGATGGTTACTTATTTTCCCATATTGTTGAGCTTATTAAACCAATGAATTTAGTATGGTTTGTTTCAATAATTTTAATGGTAGTTGGTGGTTTAGTTGGAATGTTTGGCAGTAGTAGGGCTGTTAGAAAGTATTTGAAAATATAATGAAGAAAATAGTAAGCTATAGTTTTAGATTAATTTTAGTTGTTTTGATGTTAATTCCTTATTTTGTGGAACCTTTTAGTGTTATGGCTGCTACAAATAATAGCAAGGCTACGACTATTGCGGGATTAAGAAAAGAATTAGAGGCTTTAAAGAAGCAAAAAACGGATGCCCAAAACGATAAAAAGCAAACCCAAAATCAAATAAAGCAAAATAAGCAGGCTGTCGAAAATGCCAGAGCCGAACAACAGCAAATTGCCAGTTCGGTAGTGGATGCCGAAGAAAAAATTAAGAAAAGTAATGAAGATATTGCTAAAGCTAAAGAAGATGTTGATTTAGTACTTAAATATTATCAACTAAGTACTAATCAAAATGAATATTTAGAATATATTACGGGGGCTTCTAGTCCGACTGATTTAATTATGCGGGTTGAAGCAGTATCACAATTGTCTAGCTATTATAAAAATAAGATTGATGAGTTAGATGGTTTGATTAAAGAAAATGAACAATTAAAAGTAGATTTAGCTAATAAAAATACTCAGTTAGATGAAAAAATAGCTAATACTTCTCAAGCAATTTCTAAATTAAATAATCAGTTAGAAGAAATTAATGATATCAATGAAGATATAGATTCTCAGATTAAAAATCAACAGACTTTAATTGATTATTATAAAACCATTTGTAATAGTGAAACTCAATTATTAACTTCTTGTACATCTGTTCAAGCTTCAGCTGGATGGTTAAAACCGGTTACTAAAGGAAAGATTAACTCGCGTTGGGGTTACCGAAATCCTGTACTTAATACCGGAAGTTTCCATAATGCTCACGATATTGGGGGTAATGCCGAAGGAACTCCTGCTTATGCCGCAGCAGCTGGAACGGTTGCAGCGATAACTCGTAAATCCAGCTGTGGAGGCAATATTGTTTATGTTCATGTTAATGTTTTAGGTAAAGCCTATACAATGCAGTATGCCCACCTTTTAGCAATTAAAGTTAAAGTCGGTGATAAAGTTACTACTAACACAGTTATTGGTTTAATTGGTGGTGGTTCAACAGCGAAAGCTAACGGTGGTTATGATAGATGTACAACTGGTACTCATCTTCACTTTGGGGTTTCTAAAGGTTATTATTTGAAGGATTATACAAGTTGGTCGAAGTTTATTGCTAATTCAATCGAACCTCCCGGATATCCTAAAACTGGTGTTTGGTGGTATTCAAGATAAAATTAAATTTAAGATATTAGTAATTTAAAATAAAAAAAGAACTATATTAGAAAATCGAAAGACGAAATTCAAATATAGTTTTTTTGATGTGAGCCGAAGTAAGGTATTAGAATTAGAAAATATAGAAGTTATATTACTTTAGTTAATTAGTTGATATTAGTTATAAATGGGGTAATTTTATGAATATAACTTGTATTTGCTCACATCGATTGGTAGAATATCATATTGTTTTTAATTGTTCAAAAGGCTATTTTTTCAAAATATAATAAGAATTTTGACCAAAGGCAAAAGTTTTGTATGAAAAAAGAGAAAGTTTAGATATAATATTGTTGATAATTTAAAAGTTTAATAAAAAATATAAAAAGTAATAAAGTTTTCAAAAATGGATAAATAAAAAAACAAGAAGAGAATAATTTAAAAAAAGATTTATTTAAAATGTTATTTATAAAAAGTTATTAACTAAAAAAATTACGAAAATTAAAATAAGAAAAGAAGATAAATAATAAAATAAATATAGGAAATAATACTAAGAAAAGAAAGGTGATATTTATGACTTATACAACAAGGATAAAAGATGAAATTGCCCATTTAGATACGGATGTTGTGGAAGCTATTGCAGAACTTTCGGCTTTTATTCGGTTTGCCGGTGATATCAAAAATGACGAAATAGTCCTGACGATGGAAAATGCTTCGGTTGCTAGAAGAATATACTCTTTAATGAAGATGTGCTTTCAAGTCCGACCTAAGATGACGGTTAGAATTCAAAATCGCTTTCGGGTTAAACAGATTTATATTTTAACTTATAATAATAATATAAATGCTGTTTTAGAAAAGTTAAATATATTTGAAAATGGTATTAAGGTTATGCCTAATGCTTATATGCTAGCGACAAAGGAAGAAAAAATTGCTTTCTTGCGTGGTCTTTTTTTAGCCACTGGCAGTGTAAGTAATCCTCAAACAAGTGGTTATCACATGGAAATGAGTGTTGCTTCAAAAGAAGAAGCAAACTTAATTGTTCACTTGTTAAAGGAGTTTAATGTGGTATCGAAAATTTTAAAACGAAAAACTAAATATATGGTTTATGTAAAACAAGCCGAAATGATTAGTGATACTTTAAAAATGTTTGGGGCAATAAATAGTATGTTTTTCTTTGAGGATATAAGAATTTATAGGGACCATAAAAATATGGTTAATCGTCTTAATAATTGTGAAATTGCTAACCAAGAAAAAACTACCATAACGGGACTTAAACAGTTAGAAGATATAGAATATTTAAAAAAACATGATTTAATCGGTCTTTTAGATGAACGAATTCAAGAAGTTATTGAGTATCGTTTGAAATACCCTGAAACATCTTATCAAGAACTTGCTGAGATTGTGTCAACTGAAAGTGGAAAGTCTATTAGTAAGTCGGGAATTAATCATTATTTTAGAAAGATAAAAGAATTAGTAAATAGACATAAGAATAAGAATGATTAATTAATATTTAACGATGGTAATTTTATTTAGAAGTAAAAAATGTTTGAAAGTATGATACAGATATTTAAAAATATATTTTGATTTGGATATTGCCGTTAAAAAAATTTTAATTGTCAAAAATATTCTAGTTGTATTACATGAATAATGATGGTAATAATATAAAAGTATAGAGGAGTTGTAATGAACAATAATAGTGATTTAAAGAAAAATTTGCTTTATAAAAATGGAGATGAAAATTTTAATTTAGGTAAGAAAATTCAATCTAGTAAGTGGTTTAAAATATGTGTTTTTTCGTTAATAATGCTGGGCATTTTAAGTGTTAGTTTTTTAACCTTAATGAATAATCCAAAGTATGTTATTAAGCAAAGTATAATTAAAACTTTTAAAAAAATTGATAATGTTGAGCATTTGGATAGAAAAATGCAATTTGAGGCCAATATTAAATTGAAAGGCGATTTATTAAGTAATACTTTAAATAAAGATTCTTTTAGTATAAATGGTTTTGTTGATTTGGATAATGAAAAATTACAACTATCAGGTAGTGTTTTAGAAAACAATCAGAATATTATTGATGGCACTGTATTTTATGATGGAGATAAAACCTATATTGCAAGTTCGAATCTTTTAGATAATGTTTATGATGTTTCAGATTGTACTGATAAAAATGATTTTGCTTGCAAGTTAACTAATTTTCAATTATTTAAAAAAGATAATTTAGGGGTTAGTTCTAAAGAGGTTTCGATAGATAAAGCAATTGATGGTTTAAAGAGTGCTATTTTAGATAGTGTTAATAATAATAATACTTATCGTAACAAAGGAACATTTAATGAGGAAAATGTTAATTTTAAAAAATATACTTTAAAATTAGATAAAGATACAGTAAGTAGTATTTATAGTAAATTGAATGATTCCGCTAAATATTATTTGAATAAAATTGTTTATAATTTTATTGATGATGTTAATTCAAAGATAGATGCCGATAAAATTATTGTAAATGCTATAAATGATATGCAAGAAGGTTTAGAGATAAATATTTATACTTCAGGTCTTTTAAATAAATTTGCTATGATTGAAATAGGTAATAGTAGTAGCGTTGTTCATTTTAGTTATACGGTTAGTTCTAAAAAAATGAGTTTAAGTTTACCAAAAACTGGTTATAAGTTAGAAACTACTAAGGATGATGGTGGTAAAATAAGTGGGACGATTTATGCTAAAAATAAATTGTTGACTAGTTTTAATTATTATGATGCTGATGATGCTTCAACTTTTAGCAGTAAATTTACTCGTTTAGGAATGACTTTTAATGTTAATGCTAATAATAAGTTAGATAAAAGTAGTCAAGATAAAATAAAGGGATTGTTAAATATCAATATTTCTTTAGATGCTTTTATTTATAAGACTAATATAAGTACTAATGTTGATTACAATGCTTCTAATAAAATTAGTATGGCTTCTTTAAATGTTAGCAAGACTCGTTCTTATAGTGAAATGTCGCAGGTGGAAAAAGACAATGTTAGTTCTAAGGTACAAGATTTTTGGGATAATATTTTTGGCTCTTGGTCGCTATGGAATTTTGATTAGTATCTATTAATAAAAAGATAAGAATTTAAAAAAATGCTTTAGATAAACTTAATAATTTATGTTGACTATATTGCGTAATAATTGATTGCTAAATGCGATTGATTGTTACGCTTTTTTTGTTATTTAGCTGAAATATAAGAGGTCTGTAAGTATAAAACTTATTTAACTATGATTTTTTAGTTCTAAAGATATATAAAAGAAATAAAATTTAAAAGACTTTTAAAAATATTTTTGATATAATTTAAGAAAGAATAGAAGGTTATTTATGAGTGATAAGATTAAAATTGTTTACAATAATGGTAAAGAGTTGGAAGTTGATAAAAATACAAAAATAATTGATATAGTAAAATTATTGCCCCCACCAATAAAAACAAGAGTGGTTGGCTCAAAAATAGACAATGCTATTGTAAGCATGGATACGAAATTAAAGAGAGATACTGTTATTAATTTCATTGATAGCAATGATTTAGCTGGTTATAAAATGTATCAAGCTGGTTTAAAGTTTGTTTTTTTAGCAGCCATTTATGATATTTTTGGTAAAGAAATTGAGGCAAGTTTTGATCATTCGATTATGCGTGGTATGCATATAACAATTAAAGGTTTGCAGATTACTAATAAAGAGATTATTAGAATTAAAGAACGGATGACTAAGATAATTAATGATGATTTAAGAATATTAAAGATGAATGTTCTTAGCAAAGAAATGGTTGAATTTTATAAAAAAGAAAAGAAAATTCCTAATTGCTATAATGTTTTAAATATTGATGATGCTTTAGTAACGCTGTATAAACTAGAAAATTACTTTGATTATTTTTATGTAGAAATGCCTTATAGTACTGGCTGTTTAAGCAGATTTGATTTAGTAGCTTTAAATGATTCAGAAGTAGTCTTACTATTTCCAACACCAAGAACTAAGAATGAAGTTCCATCTTATGTCCATTATGAAAAGGTTATTGAATGTTTTAAAAATGAAAAAAAATGGCTGAAGAGCCTAGATATTCCTTATGTTTATCAGGTTAATAAAGTGGTAGCTAGTGGTAAAATTAAAGATTTAATTCGTTTAAGTGAAATTAATTACGATAATAAAATTCATGAAGTTGCTACGAAGATATTAGAAAGAAATAGTAAGTTTGTTATGATTGCTGGTCCTTCAAGTAGTGGGAAAACAACAACATGTAAAAAGCTATCTTTGGACTTACAGGCACGAGGCATTAAAACTTTAACTATTAGTGTTGATGATTATTTTAAAAATCGGGTTGATACGCCAAAGCTTCCTGATGGAAAGTATGACTTTGAAAGTATTTCTTCTATAGATGTTGAAAGTTTAAACAAGGATATTAATGATTTATTAGTTGGTAAAGAAGTTTCTCTTCCTACTTATAATTTTGTGTCAGGAGTTAGAGAATTTGTTAAGGGAAAGACAAAGATTGATAGCAATTACATTATTTTAATGGAAGGTTTGCATTGTTTAAATGATGAACTAACACCATACATAAATAATGATATTAAGTACAAAATATATTTGAGTCCTTTTATGCCTCTTAATTTAGATAGTAACAACTATATAAGTACGACTGATTTGCGCTTGATAAGAAGAATGATAAGGGATAACAGAACAAGAGGAAATGATGTTAGTAAAACAATTTGTTCATGGCAAGATGTTCGAAGCGGCGAGGAAAAGTACATTTTCCCTTATATTAATACTAGTGATGTTATTATTAATACTTCGTTAGTATATGAGTTAGGTGTTTTGAAGGTTTTTGCAGAGCCCCTTCTTTACTCGGTTGGTACTGATTCGGTGTATTATGAAGAAGCAAGAAGACTTATCAATTTCTTGAAGAATTATTATCCAATCTCTAGTGAATATATTGCTGATGATTGTGTACTTCGGGAATTTATTGGGGGTTCATGTTTTGAAAGTTGAAAGTTTTTATAATTGTTTTAGGACTTGATTAGTTAAAAAGTAAGATATAAAATGGACGCAGTATTTAAGTAAAATGGTTTGAATAAAGAAAAAAATATTAAATACCGTAAATAGTAAGATATAATGCTTGGAAATACGATTGTGAATGTCCTATATATAATAAGGAAAAAATTCCTATGACTTATTGTATCTTATGTATATAGTAGGATACATTAAATATTAAGTTTTGGCAAGGATATTTTGGTTAAAAATGAAGATTATAAAATATTTTAGATAAATAATAATAAAAAAATAATGAATAAAAGGAAGGTAATAAAAAATGAAAAGAATAGCAATTAATGGGTTTGGAAGAATTGGACGCTTAGCGTTTAGAGAAATGATTACAAGTAAGGATTTAGATGTCGTAGCAATTAATGATTTAGCAACTGCTGAGGAGTTAGCTTATCTTTTAAAGTATGATACTAATCACCGTAGTTTTCATGAAAGTCAGATTGGCTTTGATGGTGATTGTCTAGTTATTGCGGGTGTAAAAAAAGTAAAAGTTTATAGCGAGAAAGATCCTATTAACTTGCCATGGAAGGAATTAGCAATAGATGCAGTACTAGAATGTAGTGGCCATTTTACAAAATATGAAGATGCCTATAAACATATTGAAGCAGGTGCCAAAAAAGTAGTAATTTCTGCTCCGGGTAAAGGAGATATGAAAACAATTGTTTATAATGTTAATCATTTGACTTTAGATGGTAGTGAGAAAATAATTTCGGCAGCATCGTGTACAACTAACTGTATGGCTCCCGTTGTTGATGTTATTGAAAAGAATATTGGAATTCTTGGTGGAGCAATGAGTACTGTTCATGCTTATACCAATGATCAAGCAACATTAGATATTACTCATAATAAAGGAATTTATGCGCGTCGAGGTAGAGCATGTGCTCAAAATATTGTGCCAGCCTCTACCGGTGCTGCTAGTGCGATTGGAAAGGTTGTACCTTCATTAGATGGCAAGATTGTTGGCAAAGCTTTTAGAGTTCCTGTATCAGATGGTTCAATGATAGATTTAACTTTAGAATTAAAAAAGACAGTAACTAAAGAAGAACTTAATAACTTATTTATTAGTAATCAAAATGAAACTTTAAAAGTTACTAATGATCCAGTGGTTTCAAGCGATTGCATTGGCAAAAAATGTGGAGCAGTTGTCGATTTACTTTCTACTGATGTAATAAATATTGGGGATACCTGTTTGTGTAAAGTGATTGCATGGTATGATAATGAAATGGGTTATACTCATCAAATGATTTCTACTTTAAGATATTTTTTGAGTTTGAACAAATAAAATTTATATAAATATTATCTATAAAAAAATATAAATGTTAAACATGAAATGCGTTTTAATTAAATTTGAATTTAAAGAAATTATTATTAAAAAATTTTGATTGGGTAGCAATTAAAGAGGAGCAATAATATGGTTGCAAAGGCCATTGTTGTTGCACTTCTTTTTTTGATTTTTGAAAATTACAGTTTTTTTACAGTTTTTTTAAAAGAAATTTGATATAATAAAAAAGTAATTAATAATAGAAAGTTAACTATTAGAAAGGTTAAGCTAATTAAATTTATGAATTATGACAGAAATAATGCACGAATGATTGTGATAACGGATAATAAAGTCTATTCTGAGGATTGTTCGGAAGAAGTTAATATGGCTAGTTCACCACATTTGGAAATGCTAAAAATAATAGCCCAAAGATTAAAAAATGATGGTTATTCGATAATATCATCTAACGAAAATAATGTTATGCAACTAGGTATTTTGGTTGCTAAATCGGTCAAAGGAATTGTTATTCAAGTCTTACCCAATCCTTTAACTAATGATACAATTTCTTTGGCTATTTATTATGATGATGGTGGATTAAGCAGTTCTGTTATTGAAAATTTAAAAAAAGTATACAGTGATTTACTTTTGGGACAACAAAGTGTTGAAAATGGAAAACCTTATAAACCAATGTTAATAGATGTGGCTATATTTTTTGATAAAGCTTATTTAGGAGCTTATAATAATATTGAAAAAGAAGAGGGAACAAAGTGCTTAGCGGTTGAAAGAGTTATTTCAGAGTTACCAGTTAATTATATAAAAGGAAGGAAGTAGCATATGAAGTGTTTGTTACAAGAGATGGGTGTTTTAAATAAAAGAGTTATTGTGCGTTGTGATTTTAATGTTCCGGTAAAGGATGGAAAAATTTTGGACGATACTAAGATAAAAGCATCTTTAGAAACGATTAATTATTTAATTGATAAAAATTGTAAAATTATATTATTATCTCACTTTGGTAAGGTGAAAACCGAAGAAGATAAGAAAAAGTACAGTTTGCGAATTGTAGCTGAAAGATTAAATGAGTTAGTTAGTAGTAATGTTATTTTTTCGCCAGAGACAAGAAGCAGTTTTTTGGAAATTAAAGCTATGGAGTTACAACCAAAAGAAATATTGCTAGTTGAAAATACCCGCTTTGAAGATGTACCAAACGGTTTTGAAAGCAATAATGATCCGCAGTTAGCCGCTTATTTTGCTTCTTTAGGTGATATCTTTGTGTTAGATGCTTTTGCTAGTAGTCATCGTATGCATGCCTCGACTAGTGGTATTGCTAAATTTATTCCTAGTTGTTTGGGATTTTGCGTTCAAAAAGAAATGGATATGCTAAATAAATATGTTTTAAATCCCGAAATGCCATTTACCATAATTATGGGGGGCGCTAAAATAGCCGATAAACTACCTTTGATAGAAAAATTATTACCAAAATGTAGTCATATGCTACTTACGGGAGGCCTTGCTAATAGTTGTCTTAAATCTTTAGGCCTTAAAACGGGGGAATCGCTTGCTACCGTTGATGCAGAAACGCTTATAAAAGTTAAAGATATTTTACGAGAATATAATAAAAAAATTGTTTTACCATTTGATGCCATCGTAGGAAAAAAATATGACGAAACATTTGCTGCTAGTAAAGATATCAATAAAATTGAAAATGATGAGATAATTGGTGATATAGGTCCGAAGACTTTGAAAATTTATAAAAAAATAATTGATGAATCAAAGACTATTTTCATGAATGGAACAGCTGGTATTTATGAAGAACCTAAATATAGTAACGGAACCTTGGAATTGCTAAATATTATTACATCAAGTATGGCTAAGACTATTGCTGGTGGTGGCGACTGTATTGGGGCAATCGATAAATTTAATATGAAAGATAAGTTTACTTACATTTCAACAGGTGGTGGGGCGACATTGGAGTATATTATAAATGAGAGCCTGCCAGCCATTAATGCTATTGCCGATAAAGAAGAAGTTTTATAAATTTTTAAAAGTTTGAGAAATTTGCAAAAATGATTATAAACCGATGAAGATTGAAAAAAAGATGTGAGTTAAAATAGAAGGTATTTAATAATAATTTGTTTTTATTGAAGTTTCAAAATGTGAGTCAAATTATAAATAAAAAAGATTACTTTTATTCGACAAATGTTGTCAAAAAATAGTGTGGAATTTTGTAAAAAAAATATTTATAATGAATATATGTAGTACGAAAAAAGGGAGAAAATATGATAAATGTACTTATGATAGATGAAGTATCTAGTATTAAGGAATTTACGGAGTTTTTGGATTCAAAAAGTAGTGCACAGGTTAATATAAAATATAAATACAGTGATGGCTTGGAAGGATTAGAAGCCATTAAGAAACATTTAGATGAAATTGATTGTATTGTGTTATCTTTAGTTTTACCTTCTTTTGATGGGGTTGGCATTTTAAAATATTTAAAAAACGAAAATATTAATAAACGGGTAATTTTATATACTCATAATACTAATTTAGATTTACTTAAATTATTAGGAGATTATAGAATTTTGTTTATCCTTTATAAAGGAACAGATTTAAATTTATTAGAGGATAGGATTCTTGATGTTGGTAAATTGAAGGCAAAAGATGCTTTGGAAGAAAATAAACCTGTCAAGGAAATGACGAAAGAAATTTCACGATTACTACATGATCTTGGGATGCCTAGTCACATTAAGGGTTATCAATATATTAGAGATTCAATTGAGTTAATGTATAATAATCCCAATGTTTTAGGCGGCATAACCAAAGAAGTTTATCCTTTTATTGCCGATAAATATAATACGACACCTTCAAGGGTAGAACGCGCTATTAGACATGCAATCGAAGTTAGTTGGACTCGAGGTGATTATGATTTAATGGAAGAAATATTTGGACATTCAGTTGATTTTGATAGAGCTAAACCTACTAATTCGGAATTTTTAGCGACAATTGCTGATAAGCTTTGTTTAGAATTTAAAGGCGGTAATAGTTAACAAATAAGGAAAGTGTATAAAATCTATTTATTTAAAAGACATGATGTTTATTATTATGGCTTTTTAGTTTTTCTTTTTTATTTTGAGTTTTACTAACTTTTTTTCTATTCTTTCTATTCTTTTATTCTTTTTTATTAAATGTTTTTATTTTTATTTGCTTTTTAACAAAATTAAATGATATATGATATTGTATTATGAGGCAAATTATTCTTAGCAAATTAATCTTATAAAGTTTAAGAAATGATGGAATAAACCTTGAAAAGAATGGGTCTTTTATGATAATATTTGATTGCTAATATAAGAAAAGAGATTGATATAAATTTAGTTTATCATTGTTAAATAATTTTTTTAATGGCTACTTATTAAAGTTGTTTTATTAAAGTGATTAGGCTTGCAACAACTGTAGAAAATGTGGGAGTTGTATTTAACAATTAAGGAAGAAAATGGATAAAAAGTTAAGTTTAGTATCAATGTTTATTAGGAGTGATTTTAATGAAAAAAGTATTAACAATAATATTAGATGGTTTTGGACTTCGGAATGCTGTTCATGGTAATGCAGTAAAATTAGCTAAAATGCCAAACTTTAAAAAATTATGGAATGAATATCCCCATAGTCAGTTACTAGCTAGTGAAAGAGCAGTGGGTTTAGAAAAAGGTCAAATGGGTAATAGTGAAGTCGGTCATACAACAATTGGAGCTGGTCGTTTAATTAAACAAAACTTTATGGAAATAACTGATTGGTTTAATAAAAAAGAAATTTTAAAAAATGAAAATTTTTTAAAAATGGTTGAATATGCTAAAGAAAATGATAAGCCAATTCATATGTTAGGATTGCTATCCGATGGTGGTATCCATTCTCATATTAAGTTTAATTTGTGGATGCTTGATTATTTGCACCAAATGGGAATTGAAAAAGTTTATGTTCATGCTATTACTGATGGGCGTGATACAGGAACAACTACTAGTCAAAATTATATTGATGAGGCAAACGCTAAGTTAAAAGAGTATGGTTATAACGAAGTAGCTAGTGTTTGCGGTAGATATTATGCCATGGATAGAGATAAGAAATGGGATAGAACTAAATTATATAGTGATATGTTGACTTTAGGAACCGGAGCTAGAGTTAAAAATTTAAAAGAAGCAATTAATTTTTGTTATCAAAAAAATGTTACTGATGAATTTTTACCACCAATTGTGATGGAAGACACACCTAAAATACAAGATGGTGATGTTGTTTTATGGATGAATTATCGTCCTGATCGTGCAAAGCAAATTTTACAAGTTTTAACGGATAATAATTTTAAAGAATATGACACCATTAAATATAAAAATTTACAGGTGTTTACAATTTATCCAATCGAAGAGGCTAAGAAGTCTTATCATTTTTTAGATACACCAGATATTGAAAATAGTTTGGGTGTTTACTTAGAAGAGTTGGGATTATCACAAGCTCGTATTGCTGAAACAGAAAAATATGCTCATGTTACTTACTTCTTTGATGGTGGCAAGGAATATAAGCTAGAAAAATGTGATCGCTATTTAGTTCCTAGTCCTAAAGTTGCTACTTATGATTTAAAACCGGAAATGAGTTGTAAAGAAGTAACGAAAAAATGTCTAGAATGTTTAGATAAAGATTATGATTTTATTTTAGTTAATTTTGCTAACCCAGATATGGTTGGGCATACTGGTAATTTAGAGGCAACAATTGAGGCTTTAGAAGTTGTTGATTATTGTTTAGGAAGTATTTATTCTAAAGCTCAAGAAAATGATTATACATTATTTATAATGGCTGATCATGGAAACTGTGATTATATGCTTGATGATAATGATAATGTTATAACAACGCATTCTTTATATCCTGTACCTTTTATTGTTACGGATAATAATGTTAAATTAAAAAATGGCGATTTAACTATGGTTGCTCCGACTATCCTTAAATATATGGATATAGCTTGTCCTCCGGAGATGAAAGATACTGATATCTTGTTTGTTGATGAAACTTTGGAAAAAGAAAATTAATAAATAGAATTTTCATAACTTGTTGTGGAAACGGTAAAATTTGAAAAAAGTATATGAAGATAATTAATTAATAATTGCTTTTGAGTAGACAAATTGCTTTTAGGTTGCTTTTAGAAAGTTCTTATTGTTTGATAGGAACTTTTTTTCTTTGCTGGATATGAAAATTTTTCTTTTTTAAAATTAGATTTTTTTAATTTTTCTTTTTTCAAAGTTTTCTTTTGATATTAGTATTAGTGGTTTGATTAGTTGAATTTTTATTAATAATAAAAAGCATTATAATATGTTGTATTAAAAAATAATTATTGTTCTATTAATTGTTATCGATTAATTGCCATTGATTTACTTAATTTTTTAATTTTATTTTCTAATATTATTTTAAGAAAGATTATTTAAAAAATTGGTTATTGAAATTTAAATTTATGTTGAAAATTAGACTGACAAAATTTAATCAAAAGTTGAAAAAAATGCTTGATTTTCAGGCGTAATGTATGGTATTATTTTGATTGTATGACTGCAGGGATGTGTGAGGTTGCTGATACACTAGGCGAGGTTGATTGATAAAAATTAATCAAAATTGTCGATATCAGGTAATTCATTACGGAGCAAGTCTATACTAGATATAGGCGAAGGGAGGACATATAATGTCAAAAATACGCATTAATCTTAAGGCATAT
>CAKOMC010000017.1 GCA_934096535.1 uncultured Bacilli bacterium
ACAGGGATTAAAATAATCATTATTAATAATTTCTATTGTTAATTAGTATGACAAATAACTTTTTTATTAATTTTGAGAACAAATTTTTTGTTTTGTTATTTCTATAGTAAAATTGATTAAATGTAAAAAAAAATACATAAGACGGTAAGAATCTTATGTATTTTCTATTTAAGCAAAAAACTGGTCATACCAAACTAAGAAGGTATAAATAGTCCAAACT
This sequence comes from uncultured Bacilli bacterium, assembly GCA_934096535.1. Lineage (GTDB taxonomy): Bacteria > Bacillota_I > Bacilli_A > RF39 > UBA660 > CAG-605. The sequence continues at coordinate 221 of CAKOMC010000017.1, forward strand.
TTCTTGTAACAATCCTTTTTACCTGATTTATGATCTTCTAGAAGTTTAATAATACGCTTATGATCAAATATTTCTTTAGCAACTGGACTATCAAACTTAGTCTTTATTTCGTTATATAAGTCGTCTTCTCTAATCCATTCTCTTAAAGGAACGGGAAAACCTAGTTTTTTCTTTTTATAAGCTTCATTAGGAATGCTTTTTTGAGCAGCAAGTCGTAAGGCTGGTTTAGTTGTTTCTTTATTTACTTTAGCATAACTTGGTAAGTGTCTGGCTACTTCATATACTTCTTTATCTAAGAAAGGGGTTCTTGCCTCTAGACCAAACATCATCGTATTTCTATCAACAGCGTGTAAGAAGTCTTGAACTAGCCAATAATAATAATCAATTACTTGGCGTTTTACTAAATCACTTTTATTTTTATATTCAGCATATGTTGGTGCTACGATATCTTTAGTATTAATTTGATTTTTAAAGTTTACTATTTTTTGGGCTTCTTCATCACGGAAAACTCTTCCTAGACCGATATTATAATCTTCTAACTTACGGCCTCTTCGGTAAACAAAGTTAAAACCACGAACTTCGGGAAATAAACCAGCTACTAAGGAGGCAACATGACGAATTGGATAAGGTATTTTCATATACCAAGCTTGGTCAACTTCCTCCCGATATGATAAGTATCCTCCAAATAATTCATCGGCGCCCTCGCCTGATGTTACAACTTTAACATCTTGGGAAGCTATCTCGGCTACAAAGTATAGAGCGATGGCTGAGGGGTCAGCAAGTGGTTCGTCCATATGATACATAATATTAGGAAAAGCTTTCATATACTCTTCTTTAGTTATTTTTTTCGATTTATTTTCAATGCCTAGTTTATCGGCTAAATCTTTAGCATATTTAATTTCATCATATTTAGGATTATCATAGCCGACTGTAAATGTTTTATCAGGTTTAGCAATAGATACTAGGTAAGAAGAATCAATACCACTTGATAAGAAGGAACCAACTTCAACATCACTAATTTGATGATATTTTACGGAATTTTCCATAGCTTTTCTAATTTTTTCTACAATAGTATCCATGTCTTCATTAGTTTCATCAAATTCTAGTTTAAAGAATTGACTTTTATTTATTTTGCCATCTTTATAAAGTATTTGATACCCCGGTTCAACTCGATAAACACCTTTGAAGAAGGTTTCTTCTGTTGGGGTTGAGTTAAAGCATAAATAACTACTTAATATTTCTTTATTTAATTCTTTCTTAAATTTAGGATGGTCTAAAAAGGCTTTTATTTCAGAGGCAAACATAAAGCTATTACCAAACTTAGCATAATATAAAGGTTTTATGCCAAAACCATCACGAGCAATAAATAGAGTTTTTTGTTTAGTATCCCAGATAGCAAAGGCAAACATACCACGCAAATGCTTAGTTACTTCAACTCCCCACTCTTCATAACCATGGATTATAACTTCAGTATCACTTTTATTAGTAAATTTATGACCACTTTTTTTAAGTTCGGCTTTTAATTCCACAAAGTTATATATTTCACCATTGAAAACGATAACCAATGACTTATCTTCATTATATTGAGGTTGCCCACCACTAGATAGGTCGATTATGGCTAGACGGCGATGGGCAAGAGCTACTTCATCATCAATAAAATACCCTTCACCATCAGGTCCACGATATTTAATGCGTTCAGCCATATCTTTTATAACTTTTTCTTTATTTTTAATTGTTTTATCAACAAATCCTGCAATTCCACACATAATTTTACTTCATCAATTACTGATGCCTTTCTTTTTTTTGAGTTTTTTTATTTTGGATTTTCTCTTTTTTTGTTTTTACTTCTTTTTTAATATTTTTATTTAATTTTGATTTTTTTATATTCGAAGTATATTTTCTAACAAGAACCCTCTTTTATTTTACTTATCGGGATAAACTTTACGATAATAATCGTTTTCAATAATAAGTTTACTCATATTGATACGATTAGCAACTATCTTATTTATATTAGCAATATAATTGTTATCTACTTCTTTACCATCCTTAGGAACAAATTTTCCACTACTAGCAAAATAGGTTCCATAATCACTAACCCAACTCTTATTTTGAAAATAAACAAGACCAGTCTCTGTTGATAGAATATCTTTACCCATAAATAAGCGAGAATCATAATCAATCCCAAACAGGTTATAAATAGTTGGCAAGAAGTCTAATTGACTTGCGGTTTTATCTATTGTAACACTTGGGGTATTAGCATTCCAAATAATTAAGGAACTATGATTTACTTCGACAGTATCGTCTCTTTTAAAAGTAGATAACTCATTTATAGAATTTATATTCATACTATACGGATAGTGATCAGGGATAATAGCAATTACTGTATCTTCTAGTTTACCTGCCTCTTCTAAAGCCTTTATTAGACTAGCAACTGCTTTATCTAGTTCAATAACACTAGCTAGGTAACCTTTAGCTTCATCACTATAATTAAGGTCTTTAACTAATGACCAATTCTTAGTTACCATGGCGTTGCCACTTCTATTATAAGGCATATGAGAAGAAACTGACACATAATAGGTTAAAAATTTTTCCGAATTAATCCATTCATTAGTTGTTACCTTAACCATTTCATCGTCACTAGCGGGCCATTTATTACAATCCATAAGTTTTTCAAGACCAGTACCCTTAGCTTTAAAATAGTCAAAACCCATATTTTTTAGGTAAGTGTTACGATTTTGAAACGAAGCGTCGTTTGCGTGATAGGCTTTGACAGCATAACCTTCCCTATTAAAAGCGGTCCCCAAACCAAAGGGAAAATAATTAGTTCCTTTCCGAAAATATTTGTTTAAATCATTTAAGTTAGCAAATAGTCCAGTTAAGTTTTGAAATTCGCCTCCAATGGTACTTAAATTGACGGGAGTATAAAAATTGGGAAAGTTGAATCCTTCGGTAACAAGTTTATAAAGGGTTGGCGTAACATCTTCGCGAATACCAATGGTGTTAAGGCTTTCAGCCATGATGACAATTAAATTTTTATCTTTAAAAAGACCAGTATAAGCATTTTTTAAAGTACCTTCGTCATTTTGAAAGTATCTGTGCATACTAAGTAAGGTTTTATTTTTCTCATTGGCTATAAGATTTTCAAAATCAATGCTTGAGTTATTGTAATCATATTTTGAAGATGATTCTTGATTATCTTTATTACTATCATTAGTCTTGGTATCAGTAATATCTGGTATGCTTGGCAATTCTTCAGTAAGCTTGGCATCATATTTAAAAATCAGCTCTTTAAAATCTAAATATAAGGCAGGAAGAACACCAACTTTTTCAATATTAAGGGCATTGTTATAAGTTGTATTAAATAAGTGATATATAGAATTTTCTTTATCTTTAGTTGAATAGGTTATAATTTCAAAAAGAGGAATACTTAAAAACAAACATAATAAATTTAGGGCTCCTTCTTTTTTATTTAGATAATGAAAATTGATATGTTTTTGAAAAATTAAGGTTAGGATAAATGGTATAAAAAGACCAATAATAAAGAAGATATTTTTAAATATTTCTAAAATAGCAGTGCCAGTAAAGGCAATAGCTTGGTCAGATAAGCCAAACAAGGATAGACAAAAATAGGTATTAAAAACTTTTTTGAAAATCAAGGCGACACTTAAAAATACAGTTATAATGCTAATCAGACTTAAATAAATAACTTTATTTTTTTTAGAACTTTTTGTTATGTTACCAAGGGTAGCAATAATACTACTTATGGGCAACAATAGTAAGAGTAAAATTAAAGTATTTGGCTGAAAAATATTTTTTAAACCAAAGATACTAATTTTATAGAAAAGCTCTAAATATAAAAAAGTAATTAGGGTAATAAGAATTAAAGGTTGTTTTTTTGTTTCAGATAATTTTTCAAGATAATTAAACTTAATTTTATTTGCTGGTTTTACTTTTTGTATCTTTATTTCGGTTTTAGAATTAAATTTGCCATCTTTTTCTAAATTACTTTGAATATCTTTAGAAAACTTGGCTTTTTCATGATTAGTTGGTTTTTTTAATAATTGCTTTTCCATAATAGTTAGATTATTATTCTTATTTTTAATTTTATTATTACTTTTCTTAGAATACTTTTTGCTACTTTTAATCATTTTATCACCTTTTCTTAAATACTGATTTTAATTAAATATCTTTAAAATATACTTCATGTTAATATCTTGCATTACTTATAAAAATTCATTCCATAAACTTTTTCTAGACTAAAGGAATTAGAGAAAGACTTACTTTTTGTTTTTCTTTATTTATATCACAAACATAGACTTTAACGATTTGACCTACTTTTACTACATCTTTAGGGTCGCTAACAAAGTTTTTACTCATTTTAGAAATGTGAACTAATCCGTCATCATGAAGACCAATATCAACAAAAGCTCCAAAAGAAGTAACATTGCGAACAGTACCTTCTAATTGCATCCCGATTTTTAAATCATCAATGGTTAGAATATCACTCTTTAAGATAGGAGCATCTAGATTTTCACGAATATCTAAGCCCGGATTTTGAAGTTCTTTTAAAATATCGGTTACTGTATAAATATCAGCCTTAAAATTCTTAGCCAATTTCTCAGGATTAGCCTTATCTAAAGCTGTTTTAAACTCTTCTGTATTGATGTTTTTGATATCTAAATTCAATTCTTTTAAAATATTATTAGCAAGATTATAAGATTCGGGGTGAATACCGGTATTATCAAAAGGATTTAGACCATCTTTTATCCTTAAAAAACCAATGGCTTGTTCATAGACTTTAGCACTTATCCCTTTGACTTTAGCTATATCTTCACGACTTTGAAAAGGCTTAGCACTCATTAATTTAGTAATAGCAGGTTTAGTTAGACCTGAAATGTATTTTAAAATGGAAGGACTAGCGGTATTGACATTAACCCCAACCTCATTAACTACCTTTAACACGGTAAAATCAAGACCACTGGCTAATTCTTTTTGATTAACATCATATTGATATTCGCCAACCCCAATTGATTTAGGATCAATTTTAACTAATTCGGATAACGGATCTTGAAGACGACGACCGATGGAAATAGCACTTCTTTTTTCAACTGTAAGGTCTGGGAACTCTTCTTTAGCTAAAGGAGATGCTGAATAAATACTAGCGCCCGCCTCACTTACAATGATGTATTTGCAATTTGTTCCTTTAATGGCATCGCTAACAAATTTTTCGGACTCCCTAGAAGCCGTGCCATTTCCGATAGCAATGATATCAATCTTATATTTATCAATTAGCTCTAAAAGTTTTTTAGTCGCTCCAATTTTGTCATTTACAGGTTCATGGGGATAAATAACAGCGATAGTTTCTAGGGTGCCACTTGGCGATAAGACGGCTAATTTACAACCAGTTCTAAAAGCGGGGTCAAAACCTAAAACTCGCGAATTTTTAATTGGGGGAGTTAAAAGTAAATGTTCTAAATTATCTTGGAAAGTTAAAATAGCTTTTTTAGAAGCTTCCTCGGTCAATTCACTTCTTATTTCTCTTTCGATACTAGGAAGTATCAATCTTTTTAGGGCATCTTTAATTGCTACTTTTACAGTATCACAAACAAAAGACTTTTCATTTTTGATAAATTTTCGTTCTTGATTTAACAAAATATTATCAAAGTCATAATCAAGGCTAATATTTAAGATTTTTTCATCTTCACCACGATTCATAGCTAAAATATGAAAATGTTTAGCATATTTAATTTTTTCTCTAAACTCGTAATACATTTCATAAGTTTTTTTCTCATCTAAAGCTTTAGGTTTCTTAGTGGAAACAATAAAACCTGTGTTAGCAATATAACCTCTAATGTATTTACGACTACTTGCGTTATCACTAATCCATTCGGCAATTATATAGCCAGCACCTTCAATAGCTTTAGCGCTATCCATATTATACCCGCTAGCAAGGATTTCCATACTGCCCTTTTCAGGGAAGGCCATAATTTTTTTAGCAAGTGGCTCTAAACCGGCCTTGATAGCTTCCGTAGCTTTTGTTTTCTTTTTTTCTTTAAAAGGACGATATATATCTTCAATTTCCGCTAATTTAGTAGACGCCAAGATATTGTTTTTTATTTCTTCGGTCAACAAGCCTTTTTCATCAATCAAGCGAATAGTATCTTCTTTTTTCTTAAGTAAATTTTCCTGATAACGATAAGATTCTTCTATGGTACGAATTTCATCTTCATTTAAATTACCAGTTACTTCTTTACGATATCTCGCAATAAAAGGAATTGTTGCTCCTTCACTTAATAAGTTTAAAACCGCATTTATCTGGGTATTTTTAATATTTAGTTCTTTAGTTAGCTCTTGTATAATTGTTTCATTCATAATATTTCCTCACATAGTTCGATTATATAATAAATGACTTCTAAAGGAAATGAGGAATTGCATAAAAAAACAATTTTTTTAGAAGTAATAAAATGACTAATGAAAATAACATCTATATATAATAAGGAAATATTTCCTATGACTTATTATGTTTATAAGATATAGATAGAATACGCTAAATATTTTAAAAAGGCAATAATTTTCCATTAAATTTTAATTATTTTTGATCTTCATATATTTTTATATGAAAAAAACTAGTTTAGATATTTCTTTTCCAAACTAGCTATTGTTTTTAAATTGTTTTTTTGTTTTCTAATATTATATTCAACTTAATTTTGCATGGCATGACAAGCGTGTTTGATAGTGCCGGTTACTAAATCGCTCACTTTATCCACAATCACTTTTGGGTCTTCCTGCATATCATTTTTAACCCAGTCAAGGACAATAGCAACGAAAGCATACTTATAAAAATCGGTAATAAATATTTTTTCTTGCTCTTCTATATTTTCTTTCTGAGATATTTTATCAATTTCCGCGTATATAATAGGATAAACTAAACGATAAAGATTATCCCGCAAAATTTCTAAAGACACGGAATGATAAATGTTTGTGATAAAAGATTTTTCACTGAGCATTAAAGTAAATACTGATAAAAATTTTTCTTCCCAAGTTTTGTTTATATTTTTAGCGTTTAAAATACTTCCCATTTCTTCCTTACATATCCATTCAACCAAATCTTCTTTATCAATAAAATGATAATAGAAGGTTTGTCTATTAATATTACATTGTTTAGCAATATCATTGATGGTTATTTTATTAAAGGGCTGTTCTTTTAATAATTCTTTTAAAGCATAATAAATGGCTTTTTTTGTTGTTAAACTACTCATAAATTCACCAAGTTAATTATAACAAGAAAAAAGACTTAATTTACTAAAAATATTTAATTATTGATAAATATTTTATATTTATATTAAACTTTTAGTGTTATTAAATCTTTATTTATGTTAGGGAGTAATAGAATTTTTAAAAATATTATTTTAAATATAAATTTTTCTTTTTATTTTATGACCTTCTAACTTTGAAATATTTATGACTTTCTATTTTATAATTTATAATTTATAAACTCTACATATGTCATTTTTAACATGGTTATATTTTATTTAAAAATCATTTTTAGTTAGTTATCGGTTATTTTAATAAACCACTATCTTTTAAGAGTAATTCAATATCGGTATTCTTTATTTTTTTAAGTAAAACTTTTACCATTTCTTTTTCAACAAGACTAAGAGGTAATTCATCTATACTCTTTTTATCCACAGCATAATAAGCGGCTTTTAGAAGTTCACGAACATCGTAACAACTTCCCCAGACTTCTGGTACCGCACGGTCAACATTTAAAAGGGTATAAACGGCTTCCATACCAGTACGAATTGAGTATTCAGTTGTGAAAATGGTATCTCTTGGGGTTTCGGCAAATTGACCTAGGAAAGCAAAGTTAATGGAACCTTGGGGCACTACTAAAGGACGGTCGCTCTTTTTACGAGGTTGGAAGAAAGCATTGATATAAGGCATATAGCAAGTAGTTGTATTACATTTAGTATTAGCATACTCTTCGATTTTATCAACAGGCAAGCCAATATGATACAACCATTCTTGACAAACCTCACTACCGGTACACTGACACATTGGTTTTTTCATAAAGTTGCCTTTTTTATTAGTATTTAGAGAGTAAACCCAGACTAAAATTAGGCCTTTATCCTGACTTTTGAATTGGGGTTGACGATTAATAGTCCATGAAAGATACCAGTTATCAGTGCTATCTTTTACTGTTACAATGCCACCAGTTGTTACTTTACCACTTCGGGGGTCGCGTTTGCAAATATCCATAATGTGTTTAATAATTTCTTCATCACTAGTAGCAATCGTTGCACTCATCCAGTTGGTTGCCTCAGTATTTGCGCAGAATTTCATTGGGTTACCAAATTCGCCGTTACTAGCTTGATTAGCAATATTTTTCCACATATCCCAAGACTCGCCACAACCATTTTTAATATTAGATAAATCTGGAGCGGTGTTTTGATCCCCATAGCAAGAGGTATCAGTACAGCAACCATTAGTTATAAAGACTAAATCATTTTCAGTTAAAGGAATTGACTTTTCTTCATTGTCTTTAATATATTTAATTTCTTTAGCTTGTTTTTTCGTACCTAAAGTCTCAATTATAACATTTTTAACATCAATGCCATATTCAATTTTAACACCATGACTTTCTAAATATTTAGTAAGTGGTAAAATCATGGATTCATATTGATTATACTTAGTAAATCTTAATGCCGAAAAGTCAGGTAATCCATCAATATGATGAACATAACGGCAAAGATATCGTTTCATTTCTAAAGCCGAAGACCATCTTTGAAAAGCAAACATAGTCTGCCAATATAACCAGAAGTTAGTATTCCAGAAACTACTTGGTAAAATATCTGATATTTTTTTATCTTCTAACTCACTTTCAGGGGTAATAAATAATTTTGATAAAGCCATAGCTGATTTTTTATCTAATTTAAATAATTTATCGGTATGAGCATCATGTCCACATTTTTCAGTTGCTCGGCATAATGAATAATTGGGATCATGTTTATTTAACCAGTAGTATTCATCTAAAACGGAAATTTTAGGATTTTCGATAGATGGTACATCACGGAACATATCCCACATACATTCGAAGTGATTATCCATTTCACGACCACCACGCATGAAAAAGCCTTTTGTAATATCCTTTCTACCATCACAAGAACCACCAGCCAAATCTAGTTTTTCTAAAAGATGAATATTTTCGCCTTTCATCTGACCATCACGAACAAGATAAAAAGCTGCCGATAAACCAGCAAGACCGGTTCCAATAATGTAAGCCTTTTTCTTTTCGACACCCATTGGTTTTTCAGGATGAGCAAAAGCCTCATAAGTTCCTGCTCCATAATACATAATAATTCCTCCTTTATTTTCTATAATTAGAATTATACATTTTTAATTGTTTTATACAATAAACAATTTTTAGGTGGTGTATTATTTTTAGACAAACTTATTTAATTGTCTAAATTTTCTATTTACTTTTGTAAAAACAAAAAACCTCACTTAAATTGGAGGTTAATTAATAGTTTTACATTTTGATTTTAGGATTTTTTATATTTAATACTCTTTGCCTCTTACTTCATTATTTATCCAAGATAAATAGTTACGACTGGTACTGGTAATAGGCATGATAGCAAATTCAAAAGTTTCGTAGCTATGATATTTACGCACAACATTATAAATCTTAGTTGATAAATTTTTCTTAGTTTTAACAAACACTAAATATTCTTTAGCAGCTTCAATTTCTTGATGCCATAGCCAAGTGGACTGGCTTTCAATCATTTGACAACTACTGACTAATTTTTCGTCTAACAAGGCTTTAATAGTTCTTTTAGTTTCTTCTAAATCGTCAAAGGCAATTTCAATCATACAATATTCATCAATCATTTTTACTCATTCTCACTTTCTAATTTTCGGATTTTTTTCTTTATTAAATGTAATAATTCTTTATCTTCATCTAGTTCATTTAAGATATATAAAGCGTCTTGTAATTTCACTTTTTTAGATACTTTATCTCTTATGAAACTTTTTATATCATCAGCCTTAATATTTTTATCTTTTAAATAATTTGCAGCTAAGTTTTCAATGTTTTTTAAGACATAGGCTTTAAGAGGATATTCGTCCATTAGCATGACACCATAATAAGCGCCAATGATTGTTTTATAACGGTTAATTTCTTCTTCCATAAGGATAATCCCTTTCTTTTATATTTATTTTTTCTGTATCTATTTGGATAATTCTAGATTTTTAGCTATCTTTTTTTAGATACTTTTTTAATCTCCTTTTTTAATCTCATTTTTAACACTCTACTTAGATATTTTTTTAAGTTTTAGGCTTTTTTTCTTTTTGTTTTTTATAATCTTTACAATAAGCCTTTAGATTACAATTATCACAAATTGGATTTACTGACTTACAAGTATAACGACCTAATAGGACTAATTGATGATGAAGGCGACTCCATTTTTCTTTTGGCACTTTTCTCATTAATTCTTGCTCGGTTTGATAAACATCAGACGCGGACTTAACAAGGCCAAGACGATGTGATGTTCTGTAAACATGGGTATCAACGGCAATACTTGGCACATCAAAAATATTGGATAATACTACATTGGCGGTCTTCCTGCCGACACCTGATAGGGTTAAAAGATAATTAAAGTCGTTAGGAACCTCACCATTATAGTCCTCTAACAAACGGGTAGCAATTTCTTTAATATAATAAGCTTTATTATGATAAGTTCCAACTGGATATATAATACTTTCAATTTCTTTTAAAGAAGCACGGCTTAATGTTTGTAAAGAATACTTTTGCCAAAGGACTTTGGTTACTTGATTAACTCTTGCATCAGTACATTGGGCCGATAAAACCGTGGCAATTAATAATTCATATGGTTTGGTATATTCTAATTCGCAACGCGGATTTGGAATTAATTCATCTAATTTTTCTAAAATATCTTTAGTTCTATTCGTCATCATCATTTAACCAATCGTAGTCAAAATATTCAGGATTAGTATCGTTATTAGAACTTATTTCTTCAGGGACATTTGTTATTTTTTTCTTAGCAGCTTCCACATCATTCATACTACGATAACCTTTCTTTTGCCAATCAAATAACACTCTATCTATATAGCGAAAGTTTTTAACACCACTTAAGACGGCTTCTTTTAAAGCGCCAATAATTAAGTTTTCGCTAAGTCCTTTCTCTAACCAATTATTGATATATTCATATTCCGTTGGGGAAAGACTACGCACTAACTCTTTTTGAAAAATATCATAGATATTATTAGATACTTCTTTTTTATTTTGATTAGCTAGTTTTAGAGCAATACTATTATAAAATTTATCAAGAGAAATAATTTCTTTAATCATTCCATTTTCTCTAATAGTTTTATATTCAATAAAACCTTTAACAATCAAATTATTAAAAGAAGTCATAACATCTTCTTCTGTTAGTCCTAAATTTTTAGCTATTTTAGAGCAATCAAAACATTCACAAGAAGTATTTAAAAGTTTTAAAAAGACTAAAAAGTCTTTTAAAGTCAAATTTTTATCCATATTTTGAATTAAAAGTTCATTAATGCTTAAATTGTTAGCTTTTAAAATATCATTTAAGTTTTGCACGGACACCACACCTTTTTATTCTTTAAAACATAATGGGTTAGATGATTTTTATCATTTTTAATTTTGTTTTTAAGAATTAAATTTTCTAAGATTGTATATACGGCATTGATTTTATTTTTTGGAATACCAAGGTTAATTAATTCATCAAAGGTAATATTTATCTCTTTGCGATTATGAATGGGAATATTTTTTTCTTGTTTAACAATAGCTGTTCTTTTTTTCCCTTTAATTAAACCAGTAATCATGGCAAAATACAAGCCGTGTTCATATATAACAGTATTATCTATCTTACCATATTTTAAAATTTTTTGAATAGTTTTTATGTTACTTTGCTCTTTTTTTGTAAATGGAAAGTCTGCCGCTAAGTCAAGCTGGGCATACATCCCACATAAATCATCAACTTTTACTATCTTTTTATAATTAATACCTAGGATTTTTAAGATGCCTAATTTTTTCATATAGTCCATGGCTTTAACAGCATTGGCACTCAACAAAATTTTATCAAACTCGCTTTTTATTCTTGTTTTGGATAAAGTGCTTAAAAGTTCTTTATATTTTTTGATTGCATTTAAGGTAGCGGGTTCAATATTAAAACCCAAAGTGGCATGAAAACGCAAGGCTCTTAGCATTCGCAACGGGTCATCTTGAAATTTTTCGTTGGGATTACCAATACATTTTATTTTTTTATTCCTAATATCCTGTATTCCTCCTAAATAATCTATGATATTACCATTTTTATCCATAAGAATAGCGTTGATGGTAAAATCACGCCTTAATATATCTTCTTTAACATCTTTAATGTAGCAAACGGTGGGATTGCGTTTTTGATAGGAAAGTTCTCTTCGGAAAGTCGTTATATCTATATTATAGGGAGGATTATTAATTTTTAAAGCACCATAATGAGCACTGCTGGCATTCCCGTTTAAAAAGTTACTCATTTCTTTAACGGTTGCTGATGTAGCGATATCAATATCGTAACTTTTTTTATTTAATATAAAGTCTCTTACATAACCTCCAACTATATAACTTTCATAGTTATTTTCTTCAAGTAAATTTAGTATATTAAAAATCTTTGTATCCATTATATCTCCTAGGTGTATTATAACATTTTATTTGACAATGTACCACTTCTTATGGTAGAATTTACTAGACAAATGAACAAAAGGAGGAATACTCATGGCTGTTAAAATTACAAATAAAAAACCAAAATCTATGAATAGAAGAAGCCACGCTCTTAATAAGACTAATCATTTTCAAAAACCAAATATGATTACTATTACTGTTAATGGCGTTAAAATTAAAACTTCTGCAAGAGAAGCTAGAACTATTCTAAAGGCTAACTAATTAATAGTTTTTTAAATCAATTAAAACTTGGAGACATTTGGTTCTTCAAGTTTTTTTGTTTTACTATTTTTATTAATTTTGACATTTATCTCTTTATTAATCTTATTAAATTTAATTCTTTTAAGTAATTATTTTTATTTTAATTAAGAATTTAAGGTTTTTTAAGGGAATTAACAAAGACAATTTCTGCTAGTTTTAAAAGATCAAAATAAAAAAAAGGTTTCTTAAGCAGCTTTTCTAAATAAGCCTAAACCTTTATTTTTATTCTTATCATTTGGATATAATTCATTTAATACATCATAATTAGTATAATTTTCATAATTTAAGTCTTGGCGATTAACTAAATAAGCTTCACCATCGATTTTAGCAACAATGCTTTCTAAGTTAGAATTTTCATCAACAACAATAACATCAGTATCGGGTTTATTTTTTCTAACAATTCCGTAATGATTAGAATGTGGCGAAAAACGCACAACTACTCTTTCACTTTGGGTTCTAATATTACCATAATTATCGGTATAATAATGAGTTGCACTTACTAAATATAAGTATTCAATAAAATTGTTAAATTGTTCTTTATTAAATATAAACATAATTAAGCCCCCTAAAATTATGCTTTATATAATTTTTAGTTTTTAACTAATTGTTTTCCGTGCTAATTTTTAGCATTTTATAAACACGATAAATGTCGTTTTCTTTCTTATATAAAGCAATCGGTTTATTATTATATAATAAAGTTACTATTTTGTCATCTAAATTTAATGACATTTTGCTACCATTTTTAACTTTAAAGTATTCATTAGCATTTAATTCATAAGACGGATAATCTTGTAATACTGTTTTTAAAGGAATTGATTTGTAATTATCATTTTTAATATCATCTAAAGTATATGAATCTTCAATCTTATAAGAGCCTTGTTTGGTTCTAACTAAATCTTCCATTGTAGCAACCGTTTCCAATTTCTTTGCTATATCCTCAATTAAACTCCGAATGTAAGTTCCTTTAGAAACGGTTACCTTAAATTTGATTAAATTATCATGAAAATCCAAAAGTTCAATATTAGATACTGTAATTTCCCTAGTTGGCAAGGTTACTTCTTTGACATTTCTTGCATATTCATATAGCTTTTTACCATTAATTTTAACAGCCGAGTATATAGGAACGGTCTGGGTGCTTTGACCTAAAAAGCTATTTAAAGTTTGAATAATTTGTTCTTTATTTACTCTAAATGAAGCTTTCTTTATAATATTACCTGTAATATCGCCAGTATCGGTTTGAATTCCTAATTGCATAGTAGCTACATATTCTTTCGTTTTAGAAGTTAAAATATCAACTAGTTTAGTATCACGGTCTGTGCAAACAAGAAGGACACCAGTTGCTAGAGGGTCTAGTGTTCCTGTGTGTCCTACTTTCTTGGTATGCAAATGTTTAGATATAATGTTTACGACATCACGCGAAGTCATATTTTTTTCTTTACATACATTTATAATCATTTTTGTTCTTCCTTATGAATATTAGCCAAAATCTTTTCGATATTGTTGCCATATTCAATGGACTCATCATATTTAAAGATCAATTGTGGTGTATTACGAATTTCAATTTTTGAAGATAAACGACCACGCAAGTATTTTGCTGTACTGTCATTAAGTTCTTTTTCTAGGGTTTTATGGTCATCTTGTTCTAAGCTAGTAAAATAAACTTTACAAAAAGATAAGTCATTGGTTACTTCACAAGCTGTAATAGTTATCGCTTTTAAAATAGAATCGCGACTTTCTTCTAAAATTATCTCACATAAGGCTTTTTGAATATTACTAGAAATTCTTTTCTGTTTTACTTGGTTCATTTTTTTACCTCAACCATGTCGTAACTTTCTAAAATATCGCCTTCTTTTAAATCGCTATAAGATTCTAAAGTGATACCACATTCAAAACCTTTTTTAACTTCTTTAACAGAATCTTTACCTCTTTGTAAACCAGCAATGTTACCATCATGGATAATGATACCATCACGGATAACACGAATTTTAGAATTACTCTTGATTAAACCATCAGTTACATATGAACCAGCAATTTTGCCAACTTTAGAGAAAGTAAATATTTTACGAACTTCAGCACGACCAAAGACTTTTTCTTCGAATTCTGGATCAAGCATACCTTGCATAGCTGCTTCCATATCTTCGATAGCTTTATAAATAATATTATATAAACGAATATCAACACTATATTCTTTAGCCATATCTTTAGTTTGAGGAGATGGGGCAACATTAAAACCAATAATTATTGCATTGGAAGCGTTTGCTAAAACAACATCGCTTTCCGTAATTGTTCCAATATCACTTCTGATGATATTAATTTTAATACCTTTAACTTCAATTTTTTGTAATGAATTTTTTAAGGCTTCTTCACTACCTTTAACATCGGTTTTTAAGATGATATTAATTTCTTTTGTACCTTCATCAATTGCTTGGAATAAGGAGTCTAAAGAGATATTTTCTTTTTTGAATTTTTGATCACGGGCAATTAATTTACGCTTTTCAGCTACTTCTTTGGCTTGTGTTTCGGATTCAAAACTCATAAATTTATCGCCGGCTTCTGGGTTACCTTGAAGACCAGTAATTTCAACGGGAGTGGAAGGTCCAGCACTTACAACATCTTGACCTAAGTCATTTTTCATAGTTCTTACTTTACCATAGTTAGTACCAATAACGATTGGATCGCCAATTCTTAATGTACCATTTTGGATAAGGATAGATGCAACGCCCCCAACATGCTTATCTAATTTTGATTCAATTACCGAACCTACAGCATATCTGTTTGGATTAGCTTTTAAGTCTAACATTTCGGCAGTAGCAAGAATAGTTTCTAATAACTCATCTATATTTTGACCAGTTTGCGCAGAAATTTTAACAAACGGATATTCGCCACCCCATTCTTCTGGAGTAATATTTAAAGCCGCCATTTCTTCCATAACTTTATTTGGATTGGCATCAGGTTTATCCATTTTATTAACAGCAACGATAATAGGTACTTTAGCAGCTTTAGCATGGTCAATTGCTTCCTTAGTTTGAGGCATAACGCCATCATCAGCAGCTACAATGATAATTACAATATCCGTTACACTAGTACCACGAGCACGCATAGCGGTAAATGCGGCATGCCCTGGGGTATCAATAAATGTTATCGGTTCGCCATTGTGGATAATTTGGTAAGCCCCAATTGCTTGAGTTATACCACCCGACTCAGTTGAAACAACCTTAGAATGACGAATTGTATCCAATAAAGTTGTTTTACCATGATCAACATGACCCATAATTGTAACAACAGGAGGTCTTTTTACTAAATCTTCTTTAGAATCAACAATTTCGTATTCTTCAAAGTTAGTAATATCTTGAGTAGTATCTCTTTTCAACACTTTATTATATTCTAATGATACAACCTCGGCATCTTCAAAACTAATTGGCATAGTTAAGTTTGACATAATACCATTAGTCATTAATTTTGTAATTAGGTTAGCAGCACTGCAACCGATTGCCTCGGCTAAAGCGCCAACTGTCATATTTTCATGGTATAAAATAATATTATCTTCTTTAGCGTTCTTCTTTAATTTAGATTTATTTTTATACATTTCTTTTCTTTTATTTAAGAATTCTGCTTTTGAAGAGGCTATTTCACTTTTCTTTTTTAATTTTTGTTTTTTATCACCAGATTGGTAAGATTTTTTGATATTTGCTGTTTCCATAATGTCTTCTACGGCTTCATCAATAACATCTTCTTCCTCTAGAGATGTATCATCAGCAGTCGATATTAGGTTAATAGCATTATCTAAAATGATAATATCGTCTTCGGAAAGCTCAGAATCACCACTTTTTACTTTAATTCCTAATTCTTCACACTTCTTTAAAATTTCAGCAACTGTATGATTGGTGTCATTTGCATATTCTTTAACAGTCATCATAAAGTACCACCTCTTTCTTATATTTTTTTTTCTATTTCTTCATAAATACTTGCTGGTATTTCAACTTCTAAAGCTCTATCTAAGGCTTTATTTTTTTTAGCTAGTTCTAAAACT
This sequence comes from uncultured Bacilli bacterium, assembly GCA_934096535.1. Taxonomy (GTDB): domain Bacteria; phylum Bacillota_I; class Bacilli_A; order RF39; family UBA660; genus CAG-605. The sequence goes on from CAKOMC010000017.1 coordinate 17,254, forward strand.
TCTTTAGATTTTGTAATATAAGCTCCTTTGCCGTTTAATTTACCAGTTGTATCAACTTGTATCTGGCCATCAGGTGTTTTTACAATTCTTAAAAGATTTCTTTTTTCTTCCCTATTTCTTGTAACAACACACATTCTCAAAGGAATTTTTTTCATTATCTATTTCCTTCTTTTTGGATATCTTCCATGGTTTTAACTTCGATTTTATATCTTGTTAGTTTACTAGCCAATCTAACATTAATAGCTTTACGCCCAATAGCAAGTTTTAAGTTATCTTCATTTACAATGGCAAGAGCTTCTTTCTTTTCTTCATCTTTAATAGATACGATAACATCTTTAGCAGGAGCCATGGCATTCTTAATGAACTCAGCTGGGTCATTACTATACTTAACTAGGTCAACTTTTTCGCCATTAAGTTCTTTTAAGATATTACCAATTCTACTACCTCTAGCCCCGATACAAGCACCGATAGCATCGATTTTATCATTGGTTGAGTAAACAGCTACTTTAGAGCGAACGCCTGCTTCTCTAGCTACTTGGTATAAAATTACTGTACCATCGGCTAGTTCGGGAATTTCACTTTCAAATAATCTTTTGACAAAGCCATAATGTTTTCTAGATAGAAGAATAAGTGGTCCCTTAGTGCCGGCTTCAACTTTTGTAACATAGACTTTAATTTGTGAGCCCATCTTAACAGTTTCGTCCGGAATCATTTCACTCTTTGGTAAAATACCACGAGCACGGCCAAAGTCTACATAATAGTTTCTTTGGTCTTCCATAGCAAGCATTCCTACTAACATTTCGTCTTGTTTATCCCCAAATTCGTTAACGATAGATTCTTTTTCGGCTTCTCTAATTCTTTGGGTAACTACTTGTTTAGCAGCACCTGCCGCAACGCGACCAAAATCATGAGGAGTTACTTCTTTTTCGATTGTATCGCCAATTTTAATATCTGGGTCAATTTCTTTAGCTTCTTCAAGTAACATCTGAGCATCAGGATTAATCTCTGGCGGAATTTCTACTTCGTTTCCTTCTTCATCAGTTTCATAAGTTGAATCAATATAATCATCAACAACAACATAGTAACTAATTACTTTAAATTTACCTGTAAGTTCATCAAAATCAACACGAACATTGGTTCTTGAATCATAATTTTTCTTATAGGCTGTCATCAAGGCTTGTTTCATTGCTTCAATAATTAAATCTTTAGATATTCCTTTTTCTTCTGTTACTAGGTTTAGGGCTTTTAAAAATTCTAAACCACTATCTACCTTTTTTTCTGTTTCTTTTTTTCTCATATTTATACGCCTCTTTCTTTACTTATAACATCAAGAATGTATGACTCATCAATAAAATCCATCTTATCGACAATTGGATTAATAATGTTTGTCGCTTCAACGATTTCATCTAGATCAATACCATTTACTTTATCAAGTTCAATTGTTAAAAAATTATAGTTATTTTCTTTATGATAGCAAACATCGGTTACCATTATCTCTTTGGAAGATAAGGCTTCTTCGACATTCTTTCTTAATTTTTCTAACTCTTTTTCCATATTACCTCTTTTAAGTTTTATTACTAATAAATATTTTTTATTCGTTAGTAATACCCCACTGTTTTTTTATAAAATTAAAAGTGGGAATTTTACTGCCCACTCAAATCTGTAACTTTATTATAGCATAATTCCTAGTATTTTCAATATTTTTAGGCAATGTTTTTCAGGGTGAAAACGATTTTTTTATGTTTTTAAAAATTTTTTTACGCTTATTTTGGTCTTAGTCTATTTTAGGTAAATTTTTGGATAAAATGATAACTTTTTCATAGAGTATGTAACTCTATGAAAGCTACTTTTCCTTATGTATTTTCTATTTATAAGTTAACTATATCATAGATTTTAAGCTTTTTCTAGTAATTATTTGCATCTATTATGGTCAATTTTCTGGTCAATATTTTATGTAGGAACACCTGAAATTACCTGAGATTAAAAAGATTTTTATAGTCATTATAAATGGTTATTTGTCGTCAAAATTTCTAGTCAACTTCTTTTATCTCTTAGGTGTTTACTGAGTTTGGGGCGCATTTTTCATAGAGTTACATACTCTATGAAGCCGAAATTTAGTATTTTAAGGAGTATAATGATGAAAAAATGGTGTTTTAAAATTATAATTTTTGTTTGCTTATTAATAGGAATAATGTTATTTAAATACAAGATTTCTGATAATAATTTAGTTGGTGTTTATGTGGATAATATTGAAAGCAGTTTACTTCCAGATAAAGATAATTATGTAATTGATAAAGTCGTTTGTGATAATGAAGCAGTTGGTACTTGGGACAATGCAAATTGGAATTTATTAATTACTAATCTTTCTAAAAAAAGTAATTGCAAGTTATATTTTAGGTCTAAAAAAGAAATTACTGTTACTTATGATAACAATTTTGTAAAAAATAATATATTTGAAGATACATATAACACTTTAAGTATAGTGAAAAATCCAGACAATGTTTCGAATACTAATTATAAAATAACTAAGGAAAATAACTATTATCTTTATAATTTTAATTCGAGCAAGGATATTAATATAGTTGATAATTCTGTAGGATATTACTTTTATGCAAAAAAGAGATTAGCCGAAGGTAAAATTTATACTTTTCAATTTTTTGTAAAAGGAAACACCTCATATAATGCTTTTATTGGTTCCGAGCAAGAAATAATATCTGGTTACAGTAATATGAAAGTTAATGTTACAAATAATTGGCAAAGAATAACCAGAAAATTTACGACAACTAATTACAACCGTTATGCTTTTGTATTTTATGGTTGGGCATCAAAAGAAGAAGATAGAATTTTAGAAGTTAAAAACATAGCCTTTCAAGAAGGAGAATACAACAACTATTCAATTGTGTCTTTTAAAGAATATGATACATTAAGTAATACCTTACCCACTCCAACTAGAGATAATTATACTTTTTTAGGTTGGTATACTGACCCTATTGAAGGCGAAAAAATATCTGCTGGAACGCAAGTAACAGAAGATACAACTTATTATGCACACTGGCAATATAACGAATAAAATAAATGAGTTACCTCATCATAGTGGTAGTTTTTTTATGTCTAAATAGCCATTTTTTCATAGAGTTTGCAACTCTATGAAAGCCTATTTTCGGATATCCTATTTAATTTATACATTAAATATATCATATAAATTAGGCTTTTTAAAGGGTTAATTTATTTCTATTGTAGTCAATTTTATAGTCAAAGTATTTTCAATTTTAGTCTTTAATTTAAGGTGATTATTAATATATTTATAGTCAAATATTCATATATATTTGTGGTCAAAATTTCTAGTCAAATTTATTTTTTGTAAGTATTTTACTTAGTTTGAAGGCTATTTTTCATAGAGTTGCAAACTCTATGAAGACGATATTTCGGCTTTTATGAGGTAATGATATGAAAAAAATAATATTTATTGGCATTTTTCTTGTGTTTTCTTTGGTTATAATTAGTTGTAATTTACATGAGAAAAATCTTAAAATTGATGATGATAATATCTTAGGAATATATTTAAATAATGAATTACAAACTAGTATTCCTAAAAAAGGAGAAGCTGTATTTTCTAAAGCAGTATGTGATAATGATGAAGTTAACTATTATTGGGATATAGATAATTGGGGATTATATGTTAATAATTTAAGTAATAAGATGAAATGTAATCTTTATTTTGTTAATTATTCTGGACAGACCGTATTTGATTTTGATTATACTGGTGATGAACAAACTTTTGAAGTGCCAGTTTCAGGAACTTATAGATTAGAAACATGGGGAGCGCAAGGTGGGAGCCATACTGAAGAAAAACATGGCGGATATGGAGGTTATTCTATTGGCACAATTAATTTAAAAATTAACGATAATATTTTTATAAATGTTGGTGGTCAAGGCGTTATAAATAATTCAGATGTTGGAAAAATAACTTCTGGTGGTTATAACGGCGGTGGGAATACATCAGCTAATGCAAGCCAGTACTTAAATTACGGAAGTAGTGGAGGCGGCGCCACTCATATCGCAAATAAATCAGGTCTACTTTCGTCTTTAGAAAATTATAGAGATAACATTATTATTGTTTCTGGCGGTGGTGGTGGCAGTAATTATGATACAAAAACTTTCCTCGCAGACGGAATAGGTGGCGCTGGCGGTGGCTTTGTTGGAAATAATGGAACAAGTCCAGTCTATAATGATCAGTTAATTAATGTTTTTGCTACGGGAGGCACTCAAACTTCTTATGGAATCAGTGTAAATTCCTCTAATGTTTATTCCACTGGGAAAAACGGAGCCTTTGGTTTAGGGGGAGATTCTGCTTATAATTCTGGTGCTGGTGGTAGCGGATACTTTGGTGGTGGAGGTGGAGCCATGTCTAGTGATGACTCTAGTGGAGCAGGCGGTTCTGGCTATATAGGAAATACATTATTAACCAATAAAGTTATGTACTGTTATAACTGTGAAGAATCAAGTGAAGAAAGTACGAAAACCATATCAACTACTTGTAGTGAAGAAACGCCTACTAGTTATTGTGCGAAAAAAGGTAATGGCTATGCTAGAATAACTTTAGTTAGTATAGATAGCTAGAAAAAAGAAAGTATAAGCTTCCCTACTCAAAAAATTTATCCATAGTTACACCCAATACCACTGATATACGATATAAAGTATCAATCGAGCAACCAATTGCTCCTTTTTTAAACTCTAATCTTCGCAAAAAATCAAAAGTTGTCATTAAAAAAAATTTTCTTAAATAAATCTTTTATTTTACAAAACCATTATAAATAGTTTGGGTTTCTCTTAAAGTTATAAAGGCTTTCTTATCAATTTTTTTAATTAAATTAGTTAATTCTTTAATATTTCTATTTTTAACTTCCATAAGTAATAATTTCTTTTCTTTATTATCATAAGTATCATAAACATCAATAGTTGTAACTCCATAACCAGCTGTTCTAATTCTTTCTAAATTAGTTTTACTGGCTTTACTAGTTATTACTTGAATAGAGGTATTACCTTTTATAACTTTTCTACTTAAAGTAGTACCAATAAAGGTTCCTGTTGCATATCCCAGAGAATAACTAATGGGAACAAAAACACTTGTTAATGAAGTATTTAAAGCACTTCTAGCTACATAATACCAAATAAAAACTTCAAAAAAAGCAAGAACAGACGCCGCAAACTTTTGACCTTTTACGGATATTACTGTTCTTACTGTTCCAATGCTTACATCAAGTATACGCCCGAAAAAAATTTTTACACATACTAGAAGTGTTGTCATAAAAGTCCTATCTACGGATAAGTGCAAATCCTATTATAATGGCAACTAGTAATACTCCAGCTATTACAAAGATAGCATATCCTATTATATTAGTATTACTTTTTTCTTCATTTTTATTCATTAAATTTTTATTTCTAATAGAATCTAATCTATCAATATAGTTATTATTATTTTTATTTAATGCTTTTTTAATTTCTAATTGTCTACTATCCATCATAGCACCACAGTTTGGACACAGTGTGCTATTAGAAGGTAGAGCATGTCCACATCTTTTACAATTATACATATTATTATCACCACTTTAATGGTACCATAATCACTATTAATTTACTAGATATTAAATTTTATAATTTTACTAGAAAGCTTTTTATCTTTATACTTTCTAACTTTTAAGAATACTAATTCACCCTATTTATAAACCATACTTTTTAGGGAGTGGAGGGTGGGAAGTAATCCTATATTTATAAATTAATCTTCACAATCTTCAATAAAAGTCTTTGATTTATGTGGTTCATCTCTTAACAAATCAAGATAATTTTGCTGTCTTAAGGCCTCATATAAAACGATGGCAACGGTATTAGAAAGATTTAGGGCTCTAACTTTGTCAGTCATGGGAATACGCATACACTTATCGATATAAGGCTTCAATATCTTAGGAGGAATGCCTGTTGACTCTTTACCAAAAAAGAAATAAATATTCTCCAGAGGATTTGAATAATCAAAGGAAGTGTGAGGCTTATGACCATACCTAGTTAGAAAATAATAAGTCCCTTTATTCTTAGCGAAAAACTCATCAATATTTTCATAGACAGTATAATCGCAATATTGAATATAATTAACTCCACTTCTTTTTATATATTTTTCGTCTAGGGAGAAACCTAGAGGTTTAATTAAGTGCAACTTAGTGTGAGTGGCAACACAGGTACGCATGATATTACCAGTATTTTGAGGTATTTCTGGTTCAAATAAAACAATGTTTAACATATTAATTCTTCTTTCTTTATCTATTTATTTATTTTAATTTTAATGGATTTTTTAGAAAAGTCCTATTTAATTGTAACTTAATTTATAGTTTTTGAGTAATATTTTTTATTTTAAGACTATTTATTAATTCTTTTTAGTTATTTATTTGGATTATTTAAACTTATTTTTGTTTAACAAGACTTCTAGTTCGTCCAAAATATTTTTTTTCCATTTCTTCATCGTATTTTTCTACTTCAGCTATGGGTATTATAACACTTTTTTCGTTAGTCATGATGGTGATTAATTGATTATAAGGTTCAGTTATTTCATATGGTCTTAGGTTTACTAAGGGATTAGCATGTCTTGCCATATAACGAGAGGCCACATCGGCGTCTTCTTTGAAATTGTGGTTATCAAGATAAATGACCTCCCTAATGCCACTTTGAATTATAGCTTTCATGCAATTGTTACAAGGAAAAAGGGTCGTATATATTCTAGCGCCTTTAAGAAGAGCCTTGTTATTGTTATAGCCTAAAATGGCATTTAGTTCAGAATGGACAATATAAGGATATTTGGTATTTAAATAGTCTCCTTCTTTATTCCATGGAATATCTGTTTCTTTTATTCCTATGGGGGTGCCATTATAACCTGTTGATAAAATGCGGTTATCTTGAGAAACGATAACTGATCCTACTTTGCGGTGCTTATCACTAGAACGCATGGATGTCATTTTAGCTAGGATGGAAAAATAATCGTCCCAGCTAATACGGGTATTTTGAGGATTTATTATTGATAATTTATTTAATTGTTCAGTTATTTTTGTTTTATCATTTTCTATCATATTTTATATCGTAGTCGCAAAGCGACATTGCCTTTCCTTTTTATTATTTAGTTTTTATAAATTCAGCTCTTCATAATTTTATTTTTGATGCTTAACTTTAATTATCTAATAAATTTGTTTTTAGTATCTATATTTTAATATATTTTTAAGTATTTAAACTTTAATATTTTTTTTAGCATTTAATTTTAATGTTGTTATTTTTATACCTTGAATTATAATAAAGTTTTGCTCTTTTTAAATACTTGTCATATTGTATCATAAATTTAAGATATGTTATACTGTTTTTATAAAAAGAAAGGATTAAGAGAATGAAAAAGTTTTTAAGTATTTTAGTTATAGGAATTTTACTATTTTGTACGGGGTGTGAGGGTAGTAAAAACACAGAAAACTTACGAGGAATTGATTTTAATGTCGATGGTAATGAGACTATTCTTACTAATTATGATACCGATAACCCAGTAGTTGCCATGGAAATTGAGGGTTATGGGGCGATTGTAATAGAATTATATCCTAAGATTGCTCCCAATACAGTAAATAATTTTATTTCCTTAGTAAAACAAGGTTTTTATGATAATAATTCATTTCATCGTTTAGTGCCAAACTTTGTTTTACAAGGTGGCGACCCAAAGGGTGATGGTACTGGTGGCCCCGGATATACAATTAAGGGTGAGTTTACCAATAATCGTTTTACTAACACTTTAAAACATACTAAAGGAATTGTTTCGATGGCCAGAAGTAGTGAAAATGATTCTGCGGGAAGCCAATTTTTCATCATGTTAGATACCGCTTCATATCTTGATAATAATTATGCTGCGTTTGGTAAGGTAATTGACGGCATGGACATTGTTGATAAGATTGCTAGTACTGAGATTGTAAGTGATAATCAAACTGGTAAGTTAAAGAAAAATTTAACTATTAAAAAAGCTTTAGTTGATACTAAAGGTAAAGAATACAGTGAACCAACCAAAATTACTGAGTAATTAACTGGTTTATAAAAATGAAATTGATAAATTTAATTAAAAAACAAATTTATCTTTTTATATTATTAAAAAAATAATTAAGGTTAGATAAAAAGAATTATCGATTAAGAAATATCTTATCAATCTAAAAGTTTTATTAATCAAAAAATGACTAATAAAGAAGATTATTAATTAAAGGAATTTATTAATAGAGAAAGTTATTAATCCAAAAAGAGATGTTAATAAAAAAGATTATTAATCCCAAAAGAGATATTAATAAAGAAGATTATTAATCCCAAAAGTTTATCAATTAAACAAAAGAATATATCGTTTAAAAGTAAAAATTAAGGATATATTCTTTTTATTTTTGCTAAAGTTTAAAATTAATTTAAAAAATGTTAAAGATTCCTAAGGAGATGACACCCATAATAATACCAGCAAGTACGACACCACCCATGATAGCAATGACGCTTTTCTTAAAATCAAGATTTAAAAGAGAAGCTGCTAAAGTTCCAGTCCAAGCGCCTGTCCCCGGAAGAGGGATTCCAACAAATAGAAATAAAGCAAAGTAAACATTGCGTCCTGCTTTTTCTTGTAGTTTTTTGCCGCCTTTATTACCTTTTTCTAAACAAAAAGTAAAGAATTTTTTAGTAAACTTTTTATCTTTTCCCCATTCTAAAATTTTGCGAGCAAAAAGAAAAATAAAAGGAACTGGTAACATATTACCAAGGATAGCAACCATATAGGAAGGAAGCAATGGTAATTGGAAACCAACGGCATATGGAATAGCACCACGAAGTTCAATCAAAGGAACCATAGAAATCAAAAAAACTATTAAATATTTTAAAAACATAACTTTTTCACCTTAATTCATTTTAACAAAAAAAAATAAGAAAGGGAATACCTTTCTTAAAAAGTGTGAGTTTATTGTTTATATGTTATCTTAATTGTATAGGGTTTATATATGAATTATCATAATTATATTATGACTTCTTGCTTCTACCACTAACTTCGAATATATCGTTAATGTCCACAAGCGTTTGATTTGGTTAATCATTAACCTATCTTTATATCTTATTGTAAGATATATTGTTTATATAATAATTAAATTTTCTACATCTTTTAATTACCTTTTTTCTTTCTAATCGATCAATCTTCCTTTCACAATTACATAATACCAATCAATTATGAAAAATATGTGATAGAAAAGTGAAAGTTATTTTTTAGTTTGATTTTTATAATTTTCGGATTTTTAGAATCTTTTGTTTTCAAATAATATTTTGTCTATTTGGTAGCATACAATTATTTTTTTACTTGAAAGTAAAATGTTGTGCCTTTGTCTTTAATGCTATTAACACCGTATTTGAAATGGTGTTGTTCTAAAATATTTTTAACAATCGATAAACCCAGACCAGTCCCAACGACATTTCGCTTATGATTTTTTTCTTTTTTATAATAGCGATTCCAAATATTAGGTAAATCTTTTTCGTCAATACCTTTACCAGTATCAATTATTTCAATTTTGCATTCTTTAGTATTTTCTGTAATTCTGATAGTAACGGTTAAATCATCGCCTGTATAGTTAATTGCATTATTTATTAGGTTATAGATTACTTGACTAATTCTTTTTTTATCCGCTTTTACCATAATACTGGCGGGACTTTCTAAAATCAGCTTATAATTTTCAGTTTCTTTAATAATTTGGTATCTTTTTAAAATATCGTTAATTAATTCAACAATATCGAATTTTTCGATATTTAAGTTGTCTTGATTATTTTGAAGTTTACTAAGTTCTAAGATATCATTAACTAAAATATTTAAACGGTCTGTTTCATCAATGATAACATTCAAATTTTCTTTAGTTTTTTCTTTATTATTTAAAGTTATATCTCTAATCATTTCAGCATAAGCCTTTATCATGGTTAGGGGAGTTTTTAGGTCATGAGAAACATTTGCCATTAAATCGCGGCGGTATTCATCGGTTTTAGAAACTTCCTGCTCTAAATAGTTAAGGGTATTAGCTAATTCATCTATCTCTTTAATTCCAGTTGTAGTAAACTGGACATTGTAATTTCCTTCGGCCAATTTTTCAGCTTTTTTAGTCATATCACTAATTGGTTTAGCAATTCTACGCGACAAAAATAAAGCAATTATTATAGAAAATAAAATAGCTAAAAGGGTAACATAAATAAGTTGATTTTTTATTAACGAGGTTGTTGTTCCGATGTCTTCTAAAGAGGTAAACAAAAAAATATAGCCATTGCCTTTTTTTATACAATATAATAAGGAGACGCTGTTGTTGATAGGATTTAAAATCTTTTCAAAGGCTGTTTCTTCACCTGATTGTTTAAACTTTACTAATTCTTTATCAATAATTTTATTGCGACCTAAAAGACATGAGGAAATTTTATTATTGTAATAATATTGATTACCATAATAATCCATATATTCTAAGCAAATATTGTTATCTAAAGTTATATCGTCCATTGATTCGATTATATTCGTACTTTCAATGTTAATAATTTTATCAACCAATTCATTCATATAGTTAATTTGATATTTTTCATAATATATTTTAAAGAAGACAATTTGAACAAGCCATAATAATAGAAGAATGGAGATAGAAAAAACGATTAAATATTCCAGAGTTTTAAAGTGCAGAGAGTTTCTTAATTCTCTGATTTTAATTTTGGTATTCAAACTTATATCCTATCGCTCTAACCGTTACAATGAATTTACGGTATTTTCCAAGGCTGTTACGCAAGGTTTTTATGTGAGTATCAATGGTGCGGTCATCTCCAAAAAAATCATATCCCCATATATTGGTTAATAATTGCTCTCTGGATAAAGCAATGTTTTTATTGGTAACTAAATACTTCAAAAGGTCATATTCTTTGGGAGTTAAGTTAACTTTTTTGTCATCTACCCTTACTTCATGAGCTAAATCGTTAATTGTTAGGCCTTCAAATTTGTAGGTATAGGTATCAGTGGTATTTCTTTTTAAGATGGCTTTAACACGAGCTACTAATTCTTTAGGGCTAAATGGTTTGGTCACATAATCGTCTATCCCTAAATCAAAACCAATTAGTTTATCATATTCTTCGCTTCTAGCGGAAAGCATTATAAAGGGAACATCTTTGATTTTCTTGATTTCTTTACAAGCTTGATACCCATCCATCTTTGGCATCATTATATCCATAATTATTAGATTATAATCATTATTTTTGGCTTTTTCGATAGCTTCTTGGCCATCACCTGCTTCATCTACGGTATAATTTTCCATCATTAAATACTCTTTGATAACATTTCTTATTAGTTCTTCATCATCTACTACTAAAATTTTCATAGATATCACTTCCTTACTTTTAAATGGTGTAATTTTTTTCTAAAATTACACCTTTTTATAGTTTTTGTAATTTTATATTTCATAGTTTTGTTGTTCTTTTGATTTTACTTTTTTAATAAATCACTGTTATTTTGTTTACAAAAGATTATAATTATTGATTGATTTAAGGAGCAAGTTAGATTTTAATGTTTTTCTTAAACCGCTGTTATTTTATTATAGTTTTGTGAAGAATAAATGAAAAAAAAGAACTTTAGAAGTTGGCGACATTATGATAAATATCAGTAACATCATCAATATCATCTAAAAGATTATAAA
>CAKOMC010000018.1 GCA_934096535.1 uncultured Bacilli bacterium
TTCTTTACTAAAGTTTTAGGATGTTATAAAATAGGTGTTGATTATTGGTTATGAGTGGGGTGATAGTTTTGAAATCCGAGGAATTATGGGATAAATTTCTTTCCGCAATGCAAGAAAAAATGAATCCTATTTCCTTTAATACATGGTTTAAACCGTTAAAATTGCAAGAATTTAATACTAAAGATAACAAAATTGTCATTCAAGTACCTATGGGTGTGCATAAAACGACTTTAGAAACCAGTTGGCATCAAGTAATAGAAGAAACTTTACAAGAACTAACGGGTAATACTTTTGAACTAGCATATGTTTTAGAAGATTTCCAGGCAACTAAAGAAAAAAATGAAGATAAGATTAAATCTAAAAAAGCAAATGAAGAAGTATTTGTAACAAATTTAAAAAAAGAGTTTACATTTGATAATTTTGTAACGGGAGATACAAATAAATTTGCGAAGACAGCTGCTATTGCAGTTGCCGAAGCACCAGGGAAGATATATAATCCTTTATTTATGTATGGTAAAAGTGGGGTTGGTAAGACTCATTTAATGCACGCGATAGGAAATTACATAACTGAACATTCTAATTTGAAGGTTTTATACACAACAAGTGATAGTTTTAAAGATGATTATACAAACATTGCTGGTGGTACAAATGATAATTCTTTTGAAAGAGCTGAATATTTCAAAAATAAGTATCGGGATGTTGATGTTTTGCTTATCGATGATATTCAGTTTTTAGTAGGTGCAGAAAAGACACAGCAAGGTTTCTTTCATACATTTAATGAACTACATGATAAGAATAAACAAATAATAATTACATCGGACCGCTCACCAGAAGATTTAAAGCTTTTAGAAGAGCGTTTAAGGAGTCGTTTTACTTGGGGGCTTCCGGTTGATATTTATCCCCCAGATTATGAACTTCGATGTCGGATAATTAGAGATAAGATAAGATATTTAAATTTATCCACAATGATGAGTGATGATGTTATTAACTATATTGCTAATTCTTGTGATACAGATGTTCGAGAGATAGAAGGGGCAATTAACAGATTGCAGGCTTATACAGCTGTTTATGCACCGCCTAATATTACTTTAGAATTTGCAATGGAAGCTTTAGGTGATTATGTTAATAACAATATATATTCAATTAGTAATATAACTGTTGTTCAAAAAGCCGTTGCTGATTATTATGGAATAACAGTTGAAGCCTTAAAAGGAAAGAAGAAATCAAAAAATATAGCTTATCCAAGAATGCTTGGAATGTATATGGCTCGTATTATGACAAATGAGTCATTTCCAAGAATAGGCTTAGAGTTTGGAGGGCGTGATCATTCGACTGTTATTCATGCTTGTGATAAAATAGAAGAAGATTTAAAGGATAATAAGCAATTACAAGAAATTATTAATGAGATAAAAACAAAAATTTAATAGTATATAAATATATATAAAGAAAGAGAGAAAATATATGAAATTTACAATTGATAAAAATATAATTTTAGAAAATTTAATGAATGTTGCTAGAGCAATATCTACTAAAAATGTTATTCCTGTCTTAAACGGAATTAAGTTTGAAATGACTGAAGAAGGTCTATATTTAACAGCCAGTGATAGTGAACTTACAATTAAATCATTTATTGAAAAAAAAGATATTAAAAATGTTGAGGCTTTAGGAAATATTATTATTCAAAGTAAATTTATTGTGGATATTATTAGAAAAATGCCTAGTGATATTATTGATTTTGAAGTAGTAGATGGTTTAAAAATCAAACTAACTAGTGGTTCTAGTGAATGTAGTTTGAACTGTTTAGATTCAAGTGAGTATCCACAAATTGATTTAGAAGAACATAAGACTCCTATCTATATTAATAGTATGTTATTTAAGAGTATTGTTAGTCAAACGGCTTTTGCTATTTCAACTCAAGAATTAAGACCACTTCTTACTGGTTTAAATTTTAAAATTACTGGTGATATTTTAGAATGTATTGCAACAGACTCATATCGTCTTGCTAAGAAAACTGTTACTTTAACAGGAGCTAGTGATAATGATATTAATATGGTAATACCAGGTAAAAATATTTTAGAACTTGATAAGATTATCAATGATGATGTTGATATGGAATTACATGTATTTAGCAATAAAGTATTATTTAAATATAAAAATATTATTTTCCAAAGTAATTTGCTTGCAGGTAATTATCCTAATACTAATAATTTAATTCCTACTAACTTTGAATATATGATGAGTACAAACTTAAATGATTTTTATAATGCTATTGATCGTGCTTCATTAGTAACTCAAAGTAAAGATAAGAATATTGTTAAAATGACTTTGTCTGGTAAAAAGCTAATTATTAATTCTTATGCTAGTGAAATTGGTAAAGTAGAAGAAACAATTGATGTTGAATGTAATGTGGAAAATGATATTTCTATTTCATTTAGTGCAAAATATATGTTAGAGGCTTTAAAGACTTTTAAAGACGAAAAGATTATGATTTTATTAAATGGGGATATTAAACCAATTGTTATTAAATCAACAGAAGATGAAACTTTAATTCAATTAATTTTACCTATTAAGACTTACTAATAAATGTGATTTATTTAGAAAATAAGCTAGAATAACTTTAAGATTAGAAGCTTATGGAAATAAATTTTAGGTAGTAGAAATATAAAATTGTAGAAGATTATGGAATGTTTTAAATTTTTCTATAACATAAAATAATGAATAGAGAGCTGAAGTAATTTGGCTCTTTTTTTGGCTAGGAAAACTATAAAAAGTTAGCTAAAATTGTAGTTTAGAAATAAAAATCAAGCAAAATTTAGCTAAAAATAGGGCTGATTTTAGGAAATTGCAATAAATTTAGGTCAAAAAATTACCTTTTTTTTCCAATTCGACAAAATTTGGCAAAATTCGACAATGGTACTTGCTATACTATGGCACAATTCATTAAAAAAAGGGGGAAATTTTATGGAAGAATTATATTCAATTAATGAAGATACATTATTTTTAGAAGGGGTTATAGATGATAGAGGCAGAGTTTTAACTAAAATTTATGAACAAGATAAAGTGTTGAAACTAGAAGATACACCAACTAACATTATCAGATATGGTTGTGAATACTTTGGCTCGACTTTAGAAGGGCGTCAGAAAGGGGCAATGAGTTTACTAGGAATTAAACATAAAGTTCCCGTAATGGTTGAAGGAAGTATGGAATTAATATTTTTTCCAATGTGTTCACCAAGAATAAGAGATTGTTCGTGGGTATGCTTTAATAACATTTTAAACTATAAAAGAAATGGTTATGATACGGAAGTGCTGTTTAAAAATGGTCAAAAAATAATCTTAAATATTTCTTATGGAATATTTGAAAATCAATATATGCGGGCTACCAAATTAAAAATGGTTAATACTCTAAGAAAATTGGCAAAATAGAGAAAATAGGCTGTAAAATAAGCAGAATTTGTGTTATAATTTAAGTAGGTATATGGGTACTAATATACCTATTATTTTACTATAAGTTAGAAAGAGGCACTTTAAATGCGAATAGTTAATCTAAAGTTACTTAATTTTAGAAACTATAATCATTTAACATTATCATTTTCGCCAAACATTAATGTTATATATGGTAAGAATGGTAGTGGCAAGACTAATTTAATTGAAGCAATATATGTCTTAGGTTTAACAAAGTCTTTCCGATCTAGTACAGATAAAGTATTAGTAATGAAAGATAAAAACCTAACAAAAATATCGGGGGTAGTTTTTGATAATATAAATAAAGAGTATCAGCTTACTATTTCTGGTGATGGCAAAGTTGCAAAAATAGATAGTCATCGGCAAAATAAGTTAAGTGATTATATAGCTAAGGTAAATATTATATTATTTCATCCTGATAGCTTAAAAGTAATTAAGGATTCGCCTAGTATAAGGAGAGATAATCTTAATATTGATATGTCCCAGTTTGATAATGAATTTATTAATTTACTTAATGATTATGAAAAAGTTTTGAAGCAGAGGAATGCATATCTTAAAGTAATGTATGCTAATGCGAATAAATCACAGACATATTTAGATATATTAACTGATAAATTAATAGATTATGGTTTAAAAATTTACGAAAAAAGAACTAATTTTATTGAACAGATTAATAAATATATAGGTAATTTCTATAGTAAAATAAGTGGTATTGGTACTTTAAAAATTAAATACCAGTCAGAATTAAAGGATAAAAATCAGGAAAAGTTAAAGAAAATGTATAATGTTCTTAAAAATAAAGATATGCTTCTTGGTAATACAACTTTAGGTGTTCATAAAGATGATTATTCATTTTGTTTTGAAAGTGAATCTTTAAAAGATTATGCTTCACAAGGACAACAAAAAAATGCCATTATTGCTTATAAACTTTCTTTAATAGAATTGTTTAAAAATGAGCGAAATATTAAACCTATTTTGATATTAGATGACTTGTTTAGCGAGTTAGATAATGAAAAAATTAATAATATTTTAGAAGTAATTGATAAAGATTTACAAATATTTATTACTGTTACTGATTTAAATAAATTACCAAATGATATAAAAAATAAAAATAATAAAATTTTTGATTGTGCTTTTGGTGAAATAAGGGAGGATATATGAGAGAATTAGGACATGAAGATTATAATGATAATGATATTCAAGTTTTAGAAGGACTAGAAGCTGTTCGCAAACGACCTGGTATGTATATTGGTACAACTGGTGAGGCTGGACTTCATCATTTAGTTTGGGAAATTGTTGATAATGCTGTCGATGAGGCTTTAGCTGGATATTGTGATGATATCGAAGTAATCGTTGAAAAAGGCAATATAATTACAGTTCGCGATGATGGTCGTGGGATTCCAACTGGTATGAATAAGAAAACAGGTTTATCCACAGTTGAAACTATTTTTACAGTATTACATGCAGGTGGTAAATTTGGTGGTGGTGGATATAAAGTATCTGGTGGTTTGCACGGAGTAGGTGCTTCTGTTGTTAATGCTTTATCAACATGGCTTGAAGTTACGATTTATCGTGATGGTCACATTTACTATCAAAAATTTGAAAATGGTGGACATTCAGTGGAACCTTTAAAAATTATAGGTGAATGTGATGCTAATCGTACAGGCTCAACAGTAAGATTTAAGGCAGATCCAGAAATATTTAGAGAAACGACTGTTTATAGTTATGCAACCTTAGCAAAAAGATTACAAGAAATCGCTTTCTTAAATAAGGGTTTAAGAATAATTCTTATGGATGATAGAGAAGATAATAAAAAAGATGAGTTCTTATATCAAGGTGGAATTATTGAGTTTGTTAAAATGTTAAATAAAAATAAAACTCCTATACATGATGATGTAATTTATGTTGAAGGGAGAGAAGACAACATTTTAATTGAAGTAGCAATGCAATATAATGATGGTTATAATGAGGCTTTATATTCTTATACTAATAATATTCATACCCATGAAGGTGGAACTCATGAAGATGGTGTTAAAAGAGCACTAACAAGAATTATTAATAATTATGCTCGCAACAATAAAATGTTAAGTGAAAAGGCTGATCCATTAACAGGTGAAGATGTTCGTGAAGGTTTAACAATGATAATTTCTTGTAAACATCCAGATCCTCAATTTGAAGGTCAGACTAAGACTAAACTAGGTAATATGGAAGTTCGTAAGATTGCTGATGATGTATTTAGTAATGGTTTTGAAAGATATTTAATGGAAAATCCGGAAATAGCTAAGAAGATTGTTGAAAAATCATTAACAGCATCTCGTGCAAGAATGGCTGCTAAGAAAGCTAGAGAATTACAAAGACAAACCAAAGGTGGTTTAGACTTATCTAATCAATGGGGAAAACTTACTGATTGTACAAGTAAAAATCCTAGTGAATGTGAAATCTTTATCGTCGAGGGAGATTCAGCTGGTGGTTCTGCTATCGGTGGTAGAAATTCTAAGACACAAGCTGTTTTACCTTTAAGAGGAAAGATTTTAAATGTAGAAAAGGCAAGATTAGATAGAGCTCTTTCTAATGAAGAGATTAGAAGTATGATTACAGCTTTTGGTACAGGTATTGGTGAAGATTTTGATATTTCTAAATTAAGATATGACAAAATTATTATTATGACTGATGCCGATGTCGATGGTGATCATATTAGAATTTTGCTTTTGACTTTATTTTATCGTTTCTTTAGACCTTTGGTTGAAACTGGACATATTTATATAGCTCAACCTCCTTTATATAAAGTATCGTGGGGTAAAAATTTCCATTATGTTCTAACTGATGCTGAACGAGATGAGTTCTTAAAGACTTTACCGGCAAATGTTAAATTTGATGTTGCGCGTAATAAGGGACTTGGTGAAATGGATCCAGAGGAATTGTGTTCAACTACCATGGATATTAACAATCGAACTTTAATTCAAGTTAAGTTAGATGAAGCGATGGAAGCAGATGGAATATTTAGTTTATTAATGGGTGAAGAAGTAGAACCTAGAAGAAAGTTTATTGAAGAAAATGCTCATTTTGCTTCAAATTTAGATTACTAGGAGGTATATCGTGGATAATAGAGAATCAAAAAATGTAGTTAATGTAATGAAAGATTCCTTCATTAACTATGCAATGGATGTAATTATTGCTCGTGCATTGCCAGATTTGAGAGATGGCTTAAAACCAGTACATCGTCGTATTTTATACACAATGTATGAAGATGGTTTAACTCCTGATAAAGCATTCCGTAAGAGTGCAACAACAGTAGGAGCCGTTTTAGGTAAATACCATCCACATGGTGATACATCAGTTTATGACGCCATGGTAAGAATGGCTCAAGACTTTAGTTATCGTCATCCTTTAGTTGATGGTCATGGTAACTTTGGTTCAGTTGATGGATATGGTGCTGCTGCTTATCGTTATACAGAGGCTAGACTATCAAAAATTTCTTTAGAATTATTAAGAGATATCAACAAGAATACCGTAGATTTCGTTCCTAACTTTGATCAGACGAAGAAAGAGCCAGTTGTAATTCCTAGTAGATTTCCAAACATTTTAGTTAATGGTACTATGGGTATTGCTGTAGGTATGGCAACAAATATTCCTCCTCATAATTTAGGAGAAGTAATTGATGGATGTGTTGCTTATATTGATGATAATGATATTACTGTTGAAGGATTAATGAAGTATATTAAGGGTCCTGATTTCCCAACTGGGGCTGCTATTTTAGGAAATAGAGGCATTAAACAAGCGTATGAAACCGGCCGTGGAACCATCACTATTAGGGCTCATGCTGAAATTATTGAACATAATGGTAAACAACAAATAGTATTTACTGATATTCCTTATCAAGTAACTAAGATGGAACTTCAAAAGAGAATTGCCGAACTAGTAAGAGATAAAGTCCTTGAAGGAATTACTGATTTACATGATGAGTCAACATTGACCGAAATTAAATTAGTAGTACATTTAAAAAAGGAAGCTAATGCTAATGTAGTATTGAATAATTTATATAAGCATACCTCTTTACAAACTACTTATGGGATTATTTTCTTAATGTTAGATCAAGGCTTACCAAAGACTTTAAACTTAAAAGAAATTATTAGTAAATATATTGATTATCAAAGAGAAGTTATTTATAGAAGAACTAAATACGATTTAGAAAAAGCAGAAAAGCGTGTTCATATTTTAGAAGGCTATAAGATAGCGTTAGATAATCTAGATGCTGTTATTAATATAATTAGAAATGCTAAAGATGATGATACGGCTAAACATGAATTAATGACTAGATTTAATTTAGATGATATTCAAGCGGAGTCTATATTAGAATTAAAATTAAGAAGGTTAACTGGATTAGAACGCAGTAAGATAGAAGAAGAATTAAATGACTTATTAAAGTTGATTGATGAGTTAAAAGGAATATTAGCAAGTGATGCTAAGATTTATGATATTATTAAGCAAGAATTACTTGAAATTAAAGCTAAATACGCTGATGAACGTCGTACAGAAATAGATATGACTGCTATTGATTATATTGATGATGAAGCGTTAATTCCTGAGGAAAATGTTGTTGTAGCCTTAACAAATAAAGGTTATATTAAGAGAACAACAAGTGATACATTTAAGTCTCAAAACCGTGGTGGTGTTGGTGTCAAAGGTATGA
This sequence comes from uncultured Bacilli bacterium, assembly GCA_934096535.1. Classification (GTDB taxonomy): domain Bacteria; phylum Bacillota_I; class Bacilli_A; order RF39; family UBA660; genus CAG-605. The sequence goes on from CAKOMC010000018.1 coordinate 8,156, forward strand.
CTACTAACGAAGAAGATTTTGTAGAACATTTAGTGGATTTATCTACACATGATTACTTATTATTCTTTACTAATAAGGGTAAGGTATATAGATTAAAAGGCTATGAAGTTCCACAATTTGGCCGTCAATCGAAGGGATTACCAATAATTAATTTATTACAAATTGATAAGGATGAACGAATTAGTAGTATGATTAAAATATCTGCAAATGACGATAAAAAGTACTTGCTATTTGTAACAAAATATGGTATAATTAAAAAGACGGGTTTAACACAATTTGAAAGCATACGTCAAAATGGTAAAATTGCTATTACTTTAAAAGAAAATGATGAATTAATTGCTGTTAAGAAGACTGGCGGCGAGGATATGGTTTTGATTGGTTCTAGTGAAGGTCGTATGGTTAAATTTACCGAAGATGAAATTAGAGACATGGGACGTACTGCAAGTGGAGTTAAAGGCATTGATTTAGAAAACGATGCTATTGTAGTAGGTGCTGAAGTGGTAAGTAATGATGACAATATATTACTTGTAACAGAAAATGGTTATGGTAAGCAAACTAAAGTTGCCGACTTTAGACAAACTCGCAGAGGATCTAAAGGAGTTAAGGCGTTAAATATAACCGATAAGAATGGGAAGATTGCTGATTTTAAGGTTATAGGCGATGCTAATGATGTAATAATTGTAACTGATTCTGGTATGATAATGAGAATGCCAATTAGTCAAATCAGTGTTTTAGGAAGAATTACTCAAGGTGTTAGATTAATTAATTTGAAGGATGCTCAAAAGGTATCAACAATTACTTTAATTAAATCAGAAGAAGATACTATAAATTCAAATGATGACACCGCTGCAGTTATCAATAATGAGCAACAAGAAAACGAATAAAATATATAATTAATAAATTAAAAACAATGTTTCACGTGAAACATTGTTTTTTTGTAAATTTTTGAATGTTTCATATGAAACATAAGAAAAAACTGTTAAATAAAATTATTATTAAATCTAATTACCCAATGTTTCACGTGAAACATTGATGTTAATAGATCTTATAATAATTATAAAATATTGCTACATAATAATTTATTTTTTTAAATAATTATAAAAATCTAGTTATTATTTTAATGTTTCACGTGAAACATAGGTTAATATCTATCAAATTGTATTGTTTCGCTACTATATTATTAAGAATCCAAATTTTAGAAGTACCAGTTAGTTGGATTCATTATTTTTTTTAACTATATATATTTCTAAATAATTATATGTTAAAAAAATTAATGTTTCACGTGAAACATTGTTAATTGATAAGATTGTTTTGATATATTATAATATAAAAATCATATGTTTCACGTGAAACATTATTAGAAAAAGTTATAAACAGTGTTTTTTGTTGCACAAATAATAATAAGTTATATTATTTGGCAAAGATGCTAATTTTTGGTTGTATCTTTTTACAAATTATGGTAATATTAAGGGGTGCAATAAGTACATAGGAACCTGGTCAGGGTAGGAATACAGCAGCCATAACTATCAATGCTTATGTGCACTTTTTTTATGGAGTTAAATATGAATCAATACTTTGAATTATTATATAAAATGGCCTTAAGAGCCTATAAAAACGGCGATATTCCAGTATCGGCAATTTTGATTAAAAATAACAAAATTATTGCTACAGGTTATAATAATAGGCATAAAAAGGGATATGTTTTAGGTCATGCTGAGATAAATGCAATTATCAAGGCAGAAAAAAAGCTAAAAGATTTCAGATTAGATGGGTATACTATGATTACCACCTTAAAACCTTGTAAAATGTGTCAGGCGGTAATTGAAGCGGCAAGAATATCTAAGGTTTATTACATTTTAGAAGGGAAAGAAGATAAAAGTTATCCACAAGTAAAATATGAAAAATTAGATAAAATTGATGAAAAATTTATAAATAATTACTCAAAGTTATTTAATGATTTCTTTCAAAATATAAGATAATTAAAATTAATTATGATATAATAAAGAGCAAGGAGTTTTTATGGAATATCAAGTATTATATAGAAAATATCGACCTCATGATTTTGATTCGTTGGTAGGTCAGGAATATACAAAAAAATTATTAAAAAATAGCGTTATAAATAATAAATTTGCTCATGCTTATATATTTACAGGCCCAAGGGGAACTGGTAAGACCAGTAGCGCTAAAATATTTGCAAAAGCTATTAATTGTTTACACTCAGTTGACGGAAATCCGTGCAATAAGTGTCAAAATTGTGTAAACTTTGATAGTAGCCCTGATATTATTGAACTAGATGCAGCATCTAATAATGGCGTAGATGACATAAGAGAGATAATCAATAATGTAAGATTAGCACCTAGCAGTATGAAAATAAAAGTCTATATTATAGATGAATTTCATATGTTATCCACAAGTGCTTTTAATGCCTTGCTATTAACACTGGAGGAACCACCCAAAGATGTAGTATTTATTTTGGCAACTACAGATATTCAGAGCGTACCGATAACGGTTTTATCCAGATGCCAAAGATTTGATTTTAAACCAATTTCGCTTCAAGATATAGAAAATAGATTAAAATTTGTATGCACTGAAGAAAAATTACATGTTACGGATGATGCCATTAAGGAAATAGCTATGATGTCTAATGGTGGTTTAAGAGATGCTTTAAGCATTTTGGATCAAGTTGCTGGAAATGGTGAAGAAATTGATGTCCAAAATGTAATTGCTAATTTTGGGGGCATATCTAATAAAAAGATAAATCAATTATTAAATTATTATGAAAATAATAATGTTGCTGAATTAATAGATTATATTAATGAGATAAAAAATGATGGTATTGATATAAAGGTTTTAATAGATAAAATTATTACAAGAATAAAGAGTATACTAATTGATATTAAATTAGATAAATATCAAGGTAATTTAAATTTTGATAATTTATATAGTTTGGTTTTTGAGTTAAATAAATTATTAACTGGCGAGCGAAATGGGGCAAATTATTATGATTTATTGGAAATAGTGTTCTTAAAGTATCTAAATTATTTCCCGGGAAATAATTTTGTGGATAAAAATTTAACAAAGTTATCTGATAGTAAAAAAGAATCTGCTGGAATTAAACCAAAAGAGGAAAATCCCGTAATATCGGCACCTATAGCAGAAAAGCAAATTATTTCCCAAGAAAATATGCCTCAAGAAAAAAATCAGAGTTTAGATTTTGATATTGATATTAGAATAAATAATACATTTGTAAATGCTAAAAAGGAATATTTAAATAATATAAAAGTTAAATGGAATGATTTTGTTATTTATGAAAGTAATGTAAATAAAGCTATGATTTCTTATTTAGCAGATACTAACATTGTTGCCGTATCGGATAAATATGCAATATTAATGAATAATTTAGATATTACAAATAATTTGATTAATCAGAATATAAAAGCTTTAGAGAAAGATTTTAATTTATTTTTCAATGGAAATTATTATTTGGTGGCAATTTCGCCAAAAAAATGGGAGCTGGAGCGAAATAAATACATAAATAATATCAAAAATGGTTATAAATATGAGATAATAGATAATGATATAATTATTAAAGAAGATAAAAGCGAGTTAGAAAAAATTGCTACTGAAATTTTCGGTAATAATTATAAGAAAGTAGAATAAGGAGATTTTTATTATGAATATGCAGAATTTAATGGCACAAGCCCAAAGAATGCAAAGAGATATTATGAAAAAGAAAGAAGAAGTAGAAAAGAAAACTTTTGTTGGTTCTAGTGAACTAGTAACGGTTACAGTAAATGGTAAAAAAGAATTACAAAAAGTAGAATTTGCTTCAAATGTTGGGGACGATGATTTAGATATATTACAAGATATGGTAGTTATTGCTACTAATAAAGCAATGGAACAAGTTGATGCTGCAATGGAAAGTGCAATGGGACAATACGGCAGTATGTTTAATGGTTTATTCTAATGATATACCCAAAGGTATTGATGGATTTAATTGAATATTTTAAAAAGTTACCGGGTATCGGGGAAAAAAGTGCGGAGCGTATGGCTTTAGCACTTTTAGACATTAATACTGATGATGTTAATGCTTTTGCCGATGCCATGTGTAATGCCAAATTAAAATTGCATCCTTGTCCAATATGTGGTTGTCTTACGGAATTAGAAGTATGTCCAATTTGTTCTAGTGAGGCTAGAGATAATAATGTTATTTGTGTTCTAGAAGATTATAAAGGAGTATTTGCCTTTGAAAAAACAGGAAAGTATAATGGAAAATATCATGTACTAAATGGATTAATTTCACCTATAGATGATATAGGTCCGGAAGATATTAATATATTCGGTCTAATTAATCGGATCGAGGAGATGCCAAAAGTTGAATTAATTATTGCTCTGAAACCATCTATTGAAGGAGAAACAACAACTCTTTATTTAAAGAAAGTTTTAGAAAAATATCCTAATGTTAAAATATCACGTTTGTCTTATGGGATTCCTATGGGAGTTGATATTGATTATTTGGATGAATTAACTTTATTGAATGCATTAAGTGAGAGAAAAAATATTACATAAATATTTTTAATGCATCATATATTAAATTGGTGATTTATATGAATAATCTTATTAAAGTACTAAAAAAGTTAATTTTTTCTTTTTTGTTATTATTTGGTTTAAATACTATGCTAAAATATGTAGGGATAATTATTCCTATTAATTATATTAACTTAATGGTTACTTATTTTTTAGGAGCATTTGGAATTATATCTTTAATAATTATAAAATTTTTTGTAATATAGTAGTATGGAGATGAAGTATGAGTAGTTTAAAAATGATACAAAGTTTGATTGATAAATATGAGATTGGAAGACTATCTCACGCTTTTTTAGTTGAAACAAATAATATAGAACTATGTTTAGAAGATGTTAAACAATTTGTTAAAATTATTAACTGTAGAGAAAAATACAGTAAAGATTGTACTAAATGTAATTTATGTAAATTGATTGATTTAAATAATTTACCAAGTTTGACTGTTATTGAACCAGATGGGATGAGTATTAAAAAAAATCAATTACAAGAGTTACAAGATAAGTATAGTATGAAACCAGTGTATTCAAAGTATAATACTTATATAATATTAAATGCTGAGTTAATGAATGCCTCATCGGCTAATAGTATTCTTAAATTTTTGGAAGAACCAACTGATCATATTATTGGTTTTTTAGTTACTAATAATAAAGAAAAAATGTTAGACACTATTATTAGTAGGTGTCAAAACATAAAGTTTATTTATGAAGATAAAAGTAAGAGTGATGAAAAAATTTGTTTGCTCGCCACTGAATATTTAGAGCAAATAGAAAATGCTGATTCGTTTTTAATTAATAAGGATTTAATTTTGAAAGTTTTAACAACTAGACAAGAAATTAATAATTTATTTATAGAAATTTTACATCAATTAATGGAAAAAATAAAAGCAAATTATTTCCCGGGAAATAATTTTGTGGATAAAAAATTAAAAAAATGTAATTTACAAATAGAAATAGTTCGTAAAGTCTTAGTGATGATAAAGCAAAATGTGAATTTAGAATTATTATTAGATTATTTCGTAATAGAGATGAGGAATTTAAATGAATGAAGTTTACCAAGTATTGATTGAAGATAAAAAAGAAATAATTGCTTTATCTAATTCTGGAAAATATTTAGTTGGTGATAATATTATTGTTAAAACAAGTCGCGGTGAGCAATATGGAAAAATTACTGACATTATTTCTGAAAAAAATAGTGAAATAAATGATATATATATAATAAGGAAAGCAAATAAAAAAGATTACAATAATTATCTAAAAAATTTACGATTAAGCGAAGATATGTTAAAGTTTGCAAAACAAGAGGCAACTAAATTAAAACTAGATATGAATTTTGTAAGTGCTGATGTAACTTTAGATAATAAACATTTATTATATCAATTTGTGGCTGATGAAAGAGTTGATTTCCGAGAACTTGCTAAATCTATTGCTGGAAAATATAAGTTGAGAGTAGAATTAAGGCAAATCGGAGCCCGTGATAAAGCCAAATTAATTGATGGTATTGGTCCGTGTGGTCGCCGTTTATGCTGTGCTAGTTTTTTAGATAAATTAGATTCAATAAGTATGAATATGGCAAAGAATCAAGGGTTGGCCCTGAATCCATCAAAAATAAATGGAGCTTGTGGTCGTTTAATGTGTTGTTTAACTTATGAAAATGATAATTACTTAGAATGTCGTAACCAATTACCCGGTGTTGGCAAGATGGTCGAAACTGAATTTGGTGAAGGTAAGGTTGTTAGTGAAGATGTATTAAATTTAAAATACACGGTTAATATTAATAATGAGTTAAAAGAGATTAAGGTAGTTAATGATGGAAGTAGAAAAAAATGATTTATATGATTATGGTATGAAAATCTATCAAGCTAAGAATCTATTTAAATTTTCAATAGATAGTATTCTTTTAGCCGAGTTTGTAGATATAAGATGGAATAGTAATTTAATAGTAGATTTTTGTACTGGTAATGCCGCCGTTCCTTTAATTTTGTCTACTAAGTATAAAAGTCAAATAATTGGTTTTGAAATTCAAAAGCAAGTTTCTACACTTGCTTACAATTCTGTTTTATTGAATAATTTAGAAAAACAGGTTAAAATAATTAATGATAATTTAAGTACAGCCTTGGAGTATATTTTGCCTGAAACTGTGGACGCCATAACTTGTAATCCGCCATACTTTAAAATAAATGAAGGTTCGTACTTAAATGAAGATGAAGGGAAAAGAATAGCGCGTCATGAAGTTGCAACTAATTTAGAACAAATTGTCATGACGGCAAAATATTTATTAAAAAATCGAGCACCTTTATATTTAGTTCATCGTCCTGATAGATTAATAGAAATAATAAATATTTTAAATAAATACAAGTTTAGTATAAAAAAAATACAATTAGTTTATTCTAGTTTTGATAAACCAGCGGTTATGGTTTTAATAAAAGCTACTAAGAACGGCGCTGACGGCGTAATAATTAATCCGCCACTTAATATTTCAAATCGAAGTACATATAAAAATATATTTAGTAAGGAGCAGTAAAAATGAAATTAATTGTTGGATTAGGTAATCCAGGTAAAGAATATGAAAATACAAGACATAATATTGGTTTTATGGTTTTAAATTATTTCCCGGGAAATAATTTGTGGAAAGAAAAATTCAATGGCATGTATTGTCAACAAAATGTAAAGGGAGAAAAAGTCATTTTTTTAAAACCCCTTACATATATGAATCTTTCTGGAGATTGTGTAATTAAATATGTAAAATATTTTGATATTGATATTAATGATATTTTAATAATTCAAGATGATTTAGATTTACCATATATGCAGTATCGTTTAAAGTATGATAGTTCCGCTGGGGGGCATAATGGAATTAAATCAATAATTAATAATTTAGGAACCCAAAAAATTCCAAGATTAAAAATTGGAATTGCTCATGACCGTAGTATGGATACAAAAGATTATGTTCTTGGTCATTTTAATAAAGATGATTTAAAATTGTTTGAAGAAAAAACACAAGTCTTTAATAATATTATTAATGATTTTATTTCCCAAGATATTAATTATTGCATGGCAAATTATAATAGAAAATAGATAGGTAATTGTTATGGACTTTTTAAATAATTATTTTAAATATCAAAATGAAAGCGAAATAGTTGGTTTAACTTCTGAGTTGAACATTTTTTGCATACTTAATTATTTTCAAAATACTAATAAAAGTATTTTAATTTTAACTAATACTTTATATGAAGCAAATAAATATTTTGATTCTATATCGACTTATACGGATGACTGTTTGTTATTTCCAATGGATGATTTTGTTGCTTCCGTGGCACTTGCTATTTCTCCGGAATTAAAAATTAAAAGATTAGAAACAATTAATATTTTAAAAGAAAATAATCATAAAATTGTTGTTACTAATTTAATGGGGGTATTAAGATATCTACCAGATTATAGGGCCGCTAGCAAATTAGAATTTAAATTACAAACAGGAATGGCTATTAATCGTGATAAAATTTTAGAAGTATTAGATTCTTTTGGATATAAACGAGATACTTTGGTAACTTCGACTGGTGAGTATGCTGTTAGAGGTTATGTTATTGACTTATTCTTAATCGAACAAGAGCACCCAGTTAGAATTGAGTTTTTTGGTAATGAAATAGAATCAATTCGTTTCTTTGATGAAAACACTCAGATGTCTATTAAAGAAGTAAAGGAAATAACTTGTCTTCCTTATCAGGAGATTACGACTACGACTAAGAGTTCAATACTAGATTATTTAGATACACCAACCGTATTTGAAATTGATAAAGAAAGTATTGATTTAGGATATGAAAAATTATGCGAGGAAATTTTAGCATATAAAAAAGAAAATAACATAGAAAAAGATTTGATGTTTAAGTTAGAAGATATTACTTTGAAAAATGTATTGTATCTTAATAAATTTGTTAACGATAGAAAAAAAGCAATAGTTTATCAAAGTAATACTTTAGATAATTTTAATTCTAATTTTCAATTATTACGAGAATTTGTAAATAAAAGATTAGAAGCTAAAAAGACGATAATTTTTTGTTTATCTAGAAAAGCAGAAATAGATTTTATTAAAGAAATGTTTCATGTAACTAGAGTAGTTGATGAAGAGCACCTATTTATTGAAAAAGTTAATATTCTTAATAAAAAAATTAATAATGGTTTTGAATTTGATAAATATGTTGTTATTGGCGAATATGATATAGAAAAAATAAATAATCGGGAGATTAAATATAAAAATAGTTATAAAATTGGTAAAAAAATAAAAGGTTTTGACCAACTACAAGTTGGAGATTATGTGGTGCATACAATTCACGGTATCGGTCAATATCAAGGCGTTATTTCTTTAACTAAAAATGGTGTTGTGAAAGATTATCTTCAAATAATATATGCTGATAATGATAAAATTTATGTTCCGGTTGAAAAGATTAGTACCATTTTTAAATATTCATCAAAAGATGGCGTAGCACCAATTTTAAGTAAATTAAACGGAACGGCTTGGGCAAAGACTAAAAAGGCTTTACAGAAGAAAATTCATGATATTTCTTTAGAATTAATTAAATTGTACGCTGCTCGTAGTAAAGTAACGGGACCGGTCTTCAATGATGACCCAATGGATGTTATGTTTGATGCTGATTTTAAATACGAACCGACGGCTGACCAACAAAAGGCATTTGTTGATGTAAAAAAAGATTTAGAAAATAAAGTACCAATGGACCGTTTATTATGTGGCGATGTAGGATTTGGCAAAACTGAAGTAGCATTTCGAGCCATGTTTATGACTGCCATTAATGGTTTTCAAGTAGCCTACTTGTGTCCGACTACTATTTTAAGTAATCAACAATATGAAAATGCTTTACAAAGATTTAAAAATTTTCCAGTAGAGATAGCTTTATTAAATCGTTTTACAACCAAAAAAGAAGCTGAAAGAATAATTGATGGCTTAAAAAAAGGAACCATTGATATAGTTTTTGGAACTCATCGTTTGTTAAGTGATGATGTTGGTTATAAAAATTTAGGCTTGCTTGTAGTTGATGAAGAGCAAAGATTTGGGGTAACGCATAAAGAAAAAATTAAAAAATATAAAAATGATGTGAATGTATTAACACTTTCTGCTACTCCAATTCCAAGAACTTTAAAAATGGCTATGTCTGGTTTAAGAGACTTATCAATTATTGATACAGCACCAGTAAATAGATATCCAGTTCAAACTTATGTTATAAAAGAACAAGATATGGTGGTTAAAGATGCTATTTATAAAGAATTAGGGCGTAATGGGCAAGTTTTTGTTTTGTATAATCGGATTGAGAGTATTGAAAGCAAAAAAGCTGAATTACAGCGTTTAGTACCGGAGGCTAGGATTGTTATTGCTCATGGAAGAATGAATAAATCTCAAATGGAAGATGTTATGCAAGATTTCATTGACCATAAATATGATGTTTTATTATGTACGACTATTATTGAAACCGGAATTGATATAGCAAATGCTAATACATTAATTATTTATGATGCTGATCGTTTTGGCTTAAGTCAGTTATATCAGATTAGAGGGCGTGTGGGTAGAAGTTCTAAGATTGCTTATGCTTACCTTATGTATAGCAAAGATAAGATGCTAAATGAAATTGCTGTTAAACGATTAGAGGCTATTAAAGAATTTACAGAATTAGGTAGCGGCTACCGAATTGCCATGCGAGATTTGTCGTTGCGCGGCGCGGGGGATATTTTAGGAAGCGACCAAGCGGGATTTGTCGATGCCGTAGGACTGGACCTATATATGAAAATGGTTGATGATGAAGTTAAACGCCTTAATGGGGAAGAACCAGTAGAGGATAAATCGAATAATTCTTTAATTGATGTTGATACCCATATTATTGATTCTTATGTATCTGATGAATCATTAAAAATTGAAATTCATCAAAAAATTAATGAAATTGATAGTTTTGATAAATTAGTAGAAATTCAAAAGGAATTAGAAGACCGTTTTGGTAAGATTAATGAACAAATTAAGATTTATATGTATGAAGAATGGTTTGAAAAATTAGCCTTGTCTTTAAATATAGAAAGAGTTGTTCAAAATAATAAAATAGTTGAATTGGAGGTACCGGCTAATTTAACGAAAAAACTTAAATTTGATAAGTTATTTATGCAAATTTATAATATATGTCCTAAAGTTCAATTTAGATCGATGTTAAATAATGTTTATATTACTTTACCAATAGGCAATTTACCTAAGCATTTTGTATATTATTTAGTTGATATTTTAAATTTAATAAAAGACGAAGTAAATAAGGAAGACTTAAGCAATAATAATGAATAAGAAGTGTTTATATTAAATTAGTTTATGACTAACTAGATTTAATATAGACATTTTTTTACATATTAGAAACTTTTTGCATAACTTTTGTGTATCTTTTTAATTTTTATGATAAAATTAAATCATAATAGGAGGTAAGATATGGCTAATAGAATGGTTCTTAATGAAACTTCTTATTTTGGTTGGAATGCTAGAGAAAATTTAGTATCAGAAATCAAAAAGAGAAATTTTAAAAGAATATTAGTTGTAAGTGATGAAAATTTAGTTAAATGTGGGGTAACTGGTAAAGTAACTGAATTGTTGGATAATGCTAAAATAAAGTATAGTGTTTTTGATAAAGTTAAACCTAATCCAACAATAAGTAATTGTCATGATGGGATAAGGGCTGCTAAGAAATTTCATGCTGATAGTTTAATCGCTGTTGGTGGTGGTAGTGTTATTGATACGGCTAAATGTATTGGTATCGTTATGAATAATAGAGAATTTTATGATATAAATTCTTTAGAAGGTGTTGCTGATACTAAGAATAAGTCGTTACCTATAATTGCTTTACCAACAACGGCTGGTACGGCGGCAGAGGTAACAATTAATTATGTAATTACAGATGAAATAGGGAAAGTTAAAAGAGTTTGTGTAGATACAAATGATATTCCTGTTTTAGCAATAATTGATACAGAATTAATGAGTAAAATGCCTAAAATGACAGCGGCTGCTACAGGCTTAGATGCTCTAACTCATGCAATGGAAGGATACATTACGAAGGCTCACTGGGAAATTCCTGATATGTTCCATTTACAAAGTATGGGAATGACTTATAAAAATTTAGTAAAGTCAGTTAATAAAGAGCGTGATGCTCAAGAACAAATGGCAATGAGTGAATATATTGCGGGTATGGGATTTTCTAATGTTGGACTTGGTATTGTTCATTCCATGGCTCATCAATTAGGGGCAACTTATGATATTGCTCATGGTATTGCTTGTAGTTTATTTTTACCATATGTTTTAGAGTGGAATGGAGAAGTTGCTTATGATAGATATCGTAAGATGGCAGAAAGTTTTGGTTTAACAACAACTGGTAAAACTGATAAACAATGTGTTGAACTTGTTGTTAGAGCAGTTCGCGATTTAGAAAAAACTTTAAAAGTACCAATGACTTTAAAAGAATTAAATGTAAGTCCAGATAGTTTTGAGGAAATGGCTGCTAAAGCGTTAATTGATCCTTGTACTGGTGGTAATCCACGAGAGGTTACAAAGGAAGATATTATCGAACTATTTAATAGAGCTTATGAAGGAAAAGGAGTTAGTAAAAACATGAGAACTAAAGTTGGTTATAGTGAAAATGTAGATGCTTATACAAGTGGTGTTGAAACTGCTAAAATGGCTAATAAAATAGAGAATCCACAAGTTGGTTTATTATTTACCAGTTGTGTTCAAGATCAAAAAGAAATCATGAAAGGTATTAAGAGTGTCTTAAAAGATATTGATATTGTTGGTTGTACTTCCAGTGCTGCTATATGTACACAAGATGGTTATTTAAATAAACCTACTGGTTATTCTGGTATGATGTTGTTAGGTGGCGATGCTAAGGTTGTTGCTGCAGGTTCGCCAAAGACTAATGATGATGCTAGAAGTATTGGTCGTAAATTAGCAACTAAGGCTGTTAAAGAGGCTAATTGCATTGAAAAACCAAGTTATGTATTTGTAAGTGCTTCGCCAAAAGAAGAAGAAGAATACTTAAAAGGTATTGCTGATGTAATTGGAGATGTTCCTGTGTTTGGTGGTAGTGCTGCTGATAATACAGTAGAAGGTAAATGGAGTTTACTATATAATGGTGAGGCTTTTGCTGATGGTTGTGTTATGGCTTTAATTTATGCTGATACTGAGATTAAGAACTTATATACTGGCAATTATGTAGAAACTAAGGATGCTGGTTTAATTACAGAAGTTAAAGATAAAAGAACATTAGTATCTATTAATGGAAAACCTGCATTAGATGTTTATGCTGATTGGACTGGTAAGAAGATAGAAGATATGATGGGTAATAACTTACTAACAGAAACAATCTTTAATCCACTTGGAGTAAAAGATCAAATTGGTAATGTTACGGCTGTTAGACACCCAATGTTTGCTAATGTTGATAAATCAATGAATATTGGAGCTAACTTAGAAGAAAATACAGCTATTATTCATTTAACTAATACTCCTGAAGGCATGTTAGATAGTAATGCTTGTGTTGTTAAGAAATTAAATGATTTAATGGATAATACACCAGAAAGTTATTTTCTTGTTCACTGTGGTGGTCGTCGTTTAGGACTTCAATTAACTAATATGGAAGATAAAATTTATCCAGCTATTAAGAAGGCTATTCCTAAAAAAGAATTTTTAATGGTATTTACCTTTGGCGAATATGGTAGATGTGAACATTCTAGTAATATTGTTGGTGGTTTATCTCTATCATTTACTGGATTTGGAAAGGAATAAAAAATGGCAAAGAATTTAATTGGGGCAAGTTGGTGTGATGCAAGTAACGGGGAAGTAATTGAGATTATTAACCCTGCTACTAATGCACTAATCGATACAGTACCAAAAAGTACAAAAGAAGACTGTGATAAGGCAGTTGAAGCGGCTTTCGAGGCACAAAAAGAATGGGCTAAAGTGCCTTTACATGAAAGAGCAAGTCGTTTAATGAAGTTTGTTTCTTTAGTAGAAAGAGATAAAGATAGTTTAGCGAAATTATTATGCGAAGAAACTGGTAAACCAATTAGTGAAGCAATAGGAGAAATTGCAAATGTTTCAATAGGTATTCCGGCATTCTGTGAAAGAGCAAAACATGAATATGGAAAAGTAATTCCTTATGGTCAAGAAAAAGGTAATGAAGCAACTTTACAATATACAGTACAGGCTCCTTTAGGAGTAGTTGTAGCGGTAATTCCGTTTAATTTTCCTAGTGATTTATTCTGTCAAAAAGTTCCTGCAGCTTTATTAATGGGAAATAGTGTTATTTTAAAACCAAGTGCTCATAATCCTTTAACTTTAACTAAGTATGTTGAGTTATTAATTGAAGCTGGTATTCCTGCTGGAGTAATTAACTTAATTAATGGTGCTGGTGGCGAGGCTGTTCAAAATTTAGCTGAAAATCCTAAAGTAGCTTTAGTAAGTCTTACTGGTTCTACTTTGGCTGGAGCGGAAACAATGGCTAAATGTGCTAAAAATATTACTCATGTTATGTTAGAATTGGGAGGAAATGATGCTTTCATTCTTCATAAAGATGGTGATGTTGATTTAGCAGTTAAAGAAACTATTTGGGGGCGTTTATATAATACTGGTCAAGTTTGCTGTGCTTCTAAACGTTTCTTAGTTCATAAAGATGTTTTAGATGAATTTGTTAGTAAATTAACAGAAACTTTTAAAGGTATTAAGGTTTGTATGCCTAGTAATCCTAATGCTAAAATTGGTTGTTTAATTAGTGAAGATGCTGCTAAAAAAGTAGAAGAACAAGTTAATTCTACTGTTGCGTTAGGCGCTAAGGTCGTTTATGGAGGACGCCGTAAAGGGGCTTTCTATGAACCAACTATTTTAACCGATGTTACTCGTGATATGCCTGTTGCTAAAGATATGGAAATCTTTGGACCGGTTGTTTCTATTATTAGTTATGATACTATTGAAGAGGCAATTGAGATTGCTAACCAATCAAGTTTTGGTTTATGTGGATGTATTATTTCTAAAGATCAAAAGGTATGTCAAAAAGTTGCTAATGAACTTGAATGTGGTGGCGTAATTATTAATGGTGCTTCTTTCTTCCGTTCATTTGAAATGCCATTTGGTGGCTGGAAACATTCTGGTTATGGTAATGAAGGCGTTGCTAGTACTCTTCATGAAATGAGTAGAACTAAGACTGTTATTTTAAAAAATATACTTTAAAAAATATAACTGTTTATTCTTTTGTTAATGGATTAAACAGTTTTTTTTTGATTCTGGATTGATAGTGCATAAAAAAATAACGGTTATAAAACTAATAATTTTATTTTTTAACCGTTATTTTTTATGCTTGAATATATTATACTACCTTAATTATATCCAATTTTGTTTGCTTATTTTCTACAAGAACATTAAGATTGCTAATTATCCAATTGGGGGATCTTAATTCGTCTTTCATTTTTAGTATTTCTTCATAGCTAAACCATTTTACATCTAATATTTCTGATTTATTTATACTTATATTTTCTTCTAATAATTTTGTTGAAAAGAGTATGCCTATCCAAATATCGTTTTCTAAAATTTTATTGCAAACTTTTAGAACTCCAGTTAGTTCAACTTTACAGCCTGTTTCTTCAAAAATTTCCCTTTTAGCTCCATCAAAAATACTTTCCTTTGGTTCGAGATGACCTGCGGGAATATTCCATTTTCCACGACATATTTCTTTAGCCTCTTGTACTAGTAAAAATTTGCCATCTTTTTCTATAAAACCGCCGACAATAATTGAGTTCATATATTAATTTCCTTTCTTAATTGTGTGTTTAATTTTCTTTAAAATATTAAATAGGGTATTAGCAGGACTTAAAGATAATTCATAAGCCCCAAGAAGTTCTTCGACATAACCGCTGAAGCCTTTTTTGAATTCGTAAACACCACGGTCTTTGCCATTAGGATTAAATACATCTTGAATACCAAAGAAGTTATATCTCTTATAATTATGGTCAGCAGCATATTTAATTATTTCCCATTGTAAACGATATTGCCCACAAAACTGCATATACTCGGCATAAGAACCACTAAATAAATAAATGATTTCATCACCATATAATATAAACATAGCTGCTGATAAAGGAATAATTTCGCCTTTTTCTTGCTTTAAATCTTTAGCTTCTTGTATCTTTTTATTATTATTTTCAATATCTTTTTTCATGACTTCTTTTTTCTTTAAGTTAGAATTAGAATCAGATAATTCTTCTAATTTAGAAGTCATTTCTTTATTAGAATTTTCTAATTTTTGAATATAATTCTTTAAATTAATTTCACATATTTTAAATGTTACATCATCTTTAAAACAATCATACATTTCTTCATAATATTTTAAAGATTTATCGGAAAATGATCTACGATCACAAGTATCACTGGTAATAGTTTTAAATTCTTTTAATTCATCTTTAGATAGTGTTCTAATATTTAAATCATATTTAGTTAAAGTTTTATTAATATTATTACGAGTACTGCTACGAAAATCATTAAATAATTCTTTACTGGTTTTACCATTAATATCAAGACAATAAGTCCATTTAACTTGACTACTTTGGGAATCTTTATAGCCTAAAGTATGTAAATAATCTATAATATCTCGGTTATCAAATTCATCAGTAATTTCGGCTTCCATATTACGAGAAACAGCGGGTATATAGGGGTCAATTATTAGTTTTAAGCCATTTTTTTCTTTTAAAAAGTTCTTAACACCATCAGTCATAAATTTAAGTAATTCTTTATTATGATAATCAAGAATAAAGCCTTTATAAGCCTCATATGTTATTTTACCTAAGAATTTTTGTTGGGTTTGTGCGATAAGACTGGCCGCGATAACTTTGTTATTTTCTTTAACTCCTACTAAATAAACCTTTGTTCCATCACATTCTAATTTCTTTTTCATCATTACAGTTTGAAAGAAATTTTTATTATTTTGTGTATCGACAAAATTTTGAAATTCTTGTTCTGTTAGTTCTGTAAATTTCATTGTATCACCCATTTATAAGTATAAACTAAAATTGTAATATTTAATAGTTAAAAAGAAATAAATCTAATAATTTATAAAAGATACTTTTTAGAAAGTGGAGGGTGGGAAGAAATAATAAGATTATAAATAAGAAAATAATGTTATAAATTTTAAAAAAAAGACAATAATAAACTTAGAGGTAAGATATGAACGGACAAATAAAAAGAATTGATGAATTAGGACGTATTGTAATTCCTAAAGATATAAGAAAAAGGCTTTCTATTAAGACTAATGATACTCTGGAAATAGGCATGGACGGTGATAAAATAGTTTTAAATAAAAGAATAGCTATCAAGGAATATAATGATTATGTTAAAACTTTATTAACTATATTAACTAATTATAGTGGGATTAAGTTTTTAGCGACTAATCGGGAAGATATTATTTTTAATAATACGGATATAAAGGATTTTGAAGTTAAAAAGTATATTAATATGTCTTTATATGAAATGGATAAGGTTAAGGATGAGATATGTAGTGGTTGTGATATAAGACCGGTTATTATTGATAGTAATGTCGAAGGAATTATTATAGTTATAAATAGTGAATGTAATAAAGAAATTGGGAAAATTATCAATATTTTAGTTACTTCTAAACTTGATATTTCATGTTAAGAATTATATACTCGTATTAGAACAGGAGATTTTATGGATAATACGGGTTTTATTTTGGCTTTTTTAAGGGATTTAGAATGGGAAATGAAGAGAATTGGTTTAAGGTCAGCTATTTCTTTAAAAATTTTAAAAAAGGATATGTTTTTAGAAGATGGTAATACTTTAGGGGTAATGTTTGTTTCGGGAATACCTACTTATATATTAACATCCCAAGGTCGCATTAAAATTTTAGATGAGGCTTTTAGGGGGAAGAATATTGATTTAGATAAGAAGAATGATTATATTAATATGTTCTTTCAAAGATATAATTGTAGGCTTGCTCTTAATTTAAAGGGCTCAAGTATTTATAGTATAAAAAGGGTTCCTATAGTTGATATGGAGTTAGATGATATTAGCTTAGTTAGAAATTTTGATAAGAAAGAAGAAAGTAGAAAAAGGTTATCTTTAGTAGCTGGTATTAATTTTAATGAGCATGAAAGGTTAAAGATGGGGTTGGAAGTTAAAAGGTTTGTGATGTACGAACTTGAATTTTTAAGAGGGACATATAATTCTCATGATGGTTTTTTAGGTATTGATAGTTATTATAAATCAGGTAAATTATGTGAGGATATGGACGCTAATAAGGTTTATTTATGCGAAGATGATATAATTAATATTGGTAATTTAGTAGAAATGGCAATTGTTTATGTAGGCTTGCCTAGTACGAGCCTTAGGGGTAATATAAGGGATTTTTGTTATACTTTATTATCGGGGTTGCAGTTATATCTTGATGATTTTAATATCTTAGCAACTAAAAAAGATTTGTATAAGAGGCAACTAGATAAGTATCGGGCTTATTTTACTTTGGAGCCAAAAGAAGAAAGAGGTTTGGATTTTATTTACGATTATAATAAGACTTTCTTAAATGGAGTTGGGGTTTTAGAGATTGTTAAAGATGATCAGGTGCTTTATGGGATTAGTGATGATGGAAATATTAAGATTGATAA
>CAKOMC010000019.1 GCA_934096535.1 uncultured Bacilli bacterium
ATAGTCAAATTTATGGTCAAATGGCCTTTGGGGCCAGTATTTACCTAGTACTTTCATAGAGTTTTAAGCTCTATGAAAAGTGTAAACTTTGTGTAAAGACACTATTCGACAAAATTTACTATTATTCTTAATTATAATTATAGTAGTAAGGATTTTGATTATATTATGAAAAAGTTTAATAAAGATAGATATTTAAGAAAATTAAAATTCAAAAGATATTGGCAGAATAATTCTAGATACTTTTATATAGGTATACCTTGTTTATTATGTTTAATACTAGGTATTTATTTTGCTTATTCTAAATTTTTTGTATCTAGTGAAGAAGAGGTAATAAGAACAACTGTTGGTGAGTTTATCTATGGCGATATTATTATGACTCCCTATGTAGATGGACAGTATTCTAGTACTTTTCCTGAAAAGAAAACTGGTATTAATGTAGAAAAAGTAATCTGTGATGGCGGTGTTAGTGCCTCATGGGATGAAGATAAATGGGGTTTATATGTTACTAACTTAAGTAAAAGGACTAAATGTAGTGTTTATTTTGTAACACCTGCTAGTTGTGGCATTAATGATAATGTTAGTTGTATTAATTCGAGAGATGGTCTTGCTATTTTAGCAAATGAAGTAAATAATGGTGATAATAAGTCTGGTAAAATAATTTATTTAACCAGTGATTTAGATTTAGGCGGTAAGTTTGATAGTGAAGGTAATGCTCTAGATGGTAACATTAGTTGGACACCAATAGGTACAGAAAGTAATCCTTTTTCTGGTACATTTGATGGTAATGGACATATCATTAGCAATATGTATGTTAATAGACCAAATGATAATTATAATGGTTTATTTGGGGTTGCAACCAATTTAATAAAAAATTTAGGAGTAACTTCCTCGTATATTATCGGTAATAGATCCCAGGCAGCAATAAGTGGTAGAGATGGAATGATAAAAAATATTTTTAGTAGCGCAACAGTAAAAGGCACTGCTAGAACCGCTGGAATTTGTGGTGAGGGGTGTAATATTATAGATTCTTATAATGCCGGAAATATTGTAAATGGTACAGAAGATATTACTGGTGGCATATTAGGCGGCTGGGGAAGCGTAAAAAATTCATATAATTATGGTCGTATTACTTCTAAAGCGGCTTCAATTGGTGGTATAGCAGGCTGGGAAACTAACTCATATTATAATTATAATCTTGGTTATGTTAATAGTACGAAGTCATCTATTGGCGGTATAATTGGAGCCAGTAGTGGTGATAAAATTATTGAACATTGTTATAATTCTGGTACTATTGATTCGCAGTATGCCGGTGGTATATTAGGTTATCAATATGGCGTTAACGAAATTAAAAATTTAACCATAAAATTAACAAATAACTATTATTTGAGTGGTAGTGCTTCTTACGGATTGGGAACTTATAGAAGTAATCAAGGTGCTGAACCTTTATCTCAAGATGAAATGCCTAGTGTAATATCTGTAATAAATGGAGATAATGCTTTTGTCGAAGATACTAATAATATAAATAATGGATATCCTATATTAAAATGGCAATCAGAAAGAGAGAATAATTAATATGAAGAAGAGAAGTATATTATTAGTTATTGTATTCTTTATAAGTATTACTATATTATCAGTAAATAGTAATAATAAATATTTAGTTAAAGAAGAATCTCTTGCTACTTATATAGATGGCGAAAAAACTGATAGTTTTCCGGCTAAGGGTACAGTAGCTTTTTCAAAAGCTGACTGTGATAATAATACTAATATCGAATGGGATAATGATAATTGGGGATTATATGTTACTAATTTATCTAATAAAGTAAAATGTAATATTTATTTTAAAACTGGAGAAAATGCAGTAACTAAGATAACTAGTTTAGCAAGTAGTGATACTACTAATATGGCTAGTGATGATCCAGATAATAACATCAGATATATAGGTGCAACACCCAATAATTATGTCTATTTTAATTGTAGTGATTACACTAATCAAACTAGTGATACTTGTGAGAAGTGGCGTATTATCGGAGTATTTAATAATATTGAAAAAGAAGATGGCACTAAAGAAAATTTAATTAAAATAATAAGAAACGAGAACATTAATAATCTTGCTTTTGATTATACTAAAGATAAAACATCGTCCAATTATTGGCCAAATTCAACATTAAAAAGATTGCTAAATGAAGGAGCATACTATTATGCTTCAACAGGAATCTATTATTTTGGTACTAACACTTCTGAGCCAGTTAATGTTGATTACAGTAAGTCGGGCTTAAAAAATGATAAAACACGAAATGCAATAACCAATATTAAATGGAATATTGGCGGTAGTAGCACTAGCGAAATAGCTTATAAAGATTTTTATTTATTAGAACGGGGAACTGATTCTAATGACGGTTATGAGACTAAATGGCAGGGTAAAGTTGGTTTATTATATCCAAGTGATTATGGGTACGCTACTTCTGGAGGTATACAAAAATCAAGAACTGATTGTATTGAGTCAAAAGCTAGTGTTTGGGATAATTCTAATTATGAAGAATGCCGAAATAATGATTATCTTTTTAAAGAAGGATATTATTATTGGACAATGACTCTAATATTAAATACAACTGATAAAGTGTTTAGAATTGATAACAACGGTCATGTTTGCGATGCGTATAGTTATTGGCAAGATTTTAGAGTTTATCCAACTTTATTCCTCAAATCCAACATCCTAATCACTTCCGGTGATGGCTCTTTAAACACCCCATACCAACTAGGCCTCTAACTATTCTAAAAAGCAATAATCATCATATAATTAACTGGTGATTACATGAATACAGATATAGAAAATTACTTAAATAATAAAAAGTCTAATGAACCAAATAATAAGATTTATCATTACTTATCTAACCTTTTAACTAAATTTCTTCTTAGTATCATTTTCTTAATGTTAAGTATTATCTTAATAAAAAGTAACAATAATATTAAAACTTTCTATCAAGAAGATATTTTAACTAAACAAATTAACTTTACGAAATTTAATAATCTTTATACGAAATACTTCGGAAATATCCTCCCTGATTATACCGTTCCTAGTGTTCCTACCCAGATGGCCTCCAATACAGAGCTTGACTATAATAACGGTACCCCTTATCTTAATGGTACCAAATTAGAAACAACAGAGGACTATCCCGTTCCCATAATTACTAGTGGTATCATCGTTTTTTTAGGCGAAAAAGACTCCTTAGGACCCACTTGTATTATTCAAGGCGTCGATGGGGTTGATATCTGGTATTCTCATATTGATACTTCATCATTAAATCTTTATGACTATGTAACCGGAGGCAAGATCTTAGCGCCCACCGAGGGTAATTACTTTTATTTAACCATTGATAGTAATGGAACCTACTTAACTTATGATACCTATAAATCTTGATATTACAACTATATCTTTATATCTTCTAATGTGTCTATCTGGTGATTTTAAAAGAGTTGTTTTAACCTTTATAATCATTATTTTTCATGAGACTGGACACATTATTTTTTTAAAATACTTTCAAGTTTCTATAACTAAATTAACTATCTATCCCTTTGGGGGGCTTATTAAAACTGATAAATTAATTAACTTTTCTCCTTTAAAAGAACTATTAATATCTATAGGAGGTATTCTAAATCAACTTATTTTATATTTAATATTTTATTTTTTATATAAATATAGTTTTATTAATACTTATACCTATAACTTATTTCTATCTATAAATACTAGTTTAATTCTTTTTAATATTATTCCTATATATCCCCTAGATGGTTATATAATATTAAATAGTATTTTTAATATATATATACCTTATTTAAAAAGCAATATTTTAAGTATTATTATTTCTATTATTACTTTAGTTATTTTTATATTATATAGTTATAATTGTAAAATAAATAGTATCTTTGTTATATCTTTTTTATTATATAAGTTATATATTTATTTAAAAGAATATAAGTATATTCATAATAAGTTTATATTAGAAAGAATGATATATGATATTCCTTATAATAAAATTATTTATAAGTATAAGTATAGTCCTTATTATCTTAAATTAAGTAATTATTATTATTTTAATTATAAGAGTGAGAAAGAAGTAATAGATAATATTTATAATAATTATTTAATTAAAAGATAAACTAAAATAAGGCATCGATTTAAAATGTCTTTTTTACATATATTATAGATTTTTAGCCATACTAATAATTTAATGTTTTTCATAGAGTATGCAACTCTATGAAACCGTAATTTCGGGTCTTATTTTTAACTTATATATTAAATATACCATAGTTTTTAGGCTTTTTAAAGAGGATATTTTTAATCTTTATAGTCAAATTTCTAGTCAGAATATATCGACTCAATCCCTGTATTTATAGGTCTTTACCCATTATTTAATAGTCAAATAATTTAATTTTATTATAGTCAAAATTTCTAGTCAAATTATTATTAATCCTAGATAAATACGGGTATTGTGGTCCATTTTTCATAGAGTTGCATACTCTATGAAACCGAAAATGCGTTATTTTGAGTTCCAAACGCACATATTTAGGTAATTATTTTAGAAAATTGGTAATAATAAAAGTAGTAAGGATATTTAATATGCAAAAGAAAAGTAAGATTAGTATATTTATTATTGGATTAGTTATAGTTTTAACAAGTATAGGTTTATCTTATGCTTATTGGAAAACTACTATAATGGGAGATAAAGGTAATAATGTTACCTCTGGTTGTTTTAATATCGAGATGATTAATCAAAAAGATGAAATAACTTTAGGGAGTACTTTTCCTATAACTGATGCTGAAGGTTTAAAGTTAAAACCATTTAGTTTTACTTTAAAGAATACTTGTACAATATTTGCGCATTATTATGTCAATATGGAAATGTTAGAAGGAACTACTTTAAATAATAAGTTTGTAGCTGTAAGAGTTAATAATGAAGCAATTAATACTTTAGATACTTATAAAGTAGCAAATACTACTGTTAATACTTCAACAGAATCAAGAACGATTGCGGAAGGTTATTTAGGAGCTGATGAAGAAGTAGATTATACGGTATCATTCTGGATGGATGAAGATGCTACCATCGATGATGATGTTATGAATAAAGTCTTTAAGTCGAAAATAGTTATTAATTCTGAACCTGGTAAGTATGATCCGGTATCGGCAGGTTATGATACCCTACATGATGCGATACTTGCTAATGAGTATCAAACTACTCCTGAAATAGCAAAGACTAAGATTGCAAATAAACAAGAAGTTGACTTAAGTCAGACGGCACCAGCTATTAAGTGGGTAGAGAAGACAGGAGAAAGTACAACTCGTCAAGTTATAAAGCCAACTGATGAGGCAATAGGCTCAGTACAAGAGCTAAGCAATTTAAGTACTGATGAACAATATATGTATATTTGCTCGGTTAAGAGCTTTGATTCAGATACAGCACATTATAGTTTAAGCAATTGTTCATTAAAAGATCCGACAACTTTAGACTATTCTGGTGATATAAAATATTATTATTTTACTGAATATATGTTATATAATTACACAACTAAAAATATATATACAGTTAGAAATACTAGTGATATCACAGTTTATCAAATAACAGGAGCGACAAAAACTACAAGTACTCAAACTACAAGTGGAATTACATATGCCACTAATGTTTATAATCTATCTTGTATTACTTTAACGGAAACAGAGTTAGAAACAGATAAATCTGATAAAGGATTATATCAAGCTGCAGATGATTATGGTACAACTTACTATTATCGTGGTAATGTTAAAAATAATATAGTTTCCTTTGCTGGATTCTATTGGCAAATAGTAAGAATAAATGGCAATGGTTCAATAAGGTTGATTTACAATGGGAGTGAAAAAAATGCAACTGGTTTAAATCAGTCAATAAATAGTAAAACATATCAATATAATGCTAAATACAACAATCTGGCTTATGTTGGCTATATGTATGGCAATCCAAATGCAACAACTTTTGCTGAAGTTCATGCCAATATAAACGATTCAACAATCAAGACAGTTGTCGATAGTTGGTATAAAAATAATATCGATGAAAAAGGGTATAACAAATATATTTCAACAGATGTTGGCTTCTGCGGAGACAGGTCAATTTATAGCGGTGGTGATGGTGTTCAAACAGATAAAGATACAAGATTTGGAACATATGGTAGATACGCTGTAAATGCAGCCCAATTTATATGTCCAGAATCAGAAAGAGACCTTTATACAGCAAGTGACTCAAACATAGGAAATAAAGCATTAACTTACCCAGTCGGATTGATAACATATGATGAAATGGTCTTCGCTGGAATGGATAATAAACACACCAATAAGTTATCATGGATTTATTCAACACAGCATACTTGGACAATGTCACCGTCATATTTTTCCACATCTAACGGTCATGTTTTTGAGTGGCGTCTAAGCGGCACTGGATACTTGCGCAGCGATTGGGAAAACGGTTACTTTGGTGTTCGTCCAGTAATGAATTTGAAAACAGATGTAAAAATTTCTGGAGGAGCGGGAACAGCTAATGACCCGTTTGTGGTAGATACAAATAATTAAGTAACTGGGGCCTTAAAAAATATAAATATTTTAGTATGGTTTATTTATAATTCTCTTATCAAAAATGGCCCCAGTTACTTTTATGAATATAAAGGAGTAAATACAACTGCCAAAGAAAAATATAATATTTTTAAGTATATCTTTAGTATTAATAATGTTACTAGGAATAGGAGTATCTTATTCGATGTGGAATGTTAGTGTATCACAAGATACTAATAATACAGCATATACAGAGTGTTTTGATTTATCTATAACTAATAAAGAAAATAATATTAATTTAGATAATGCTTATCCAATAAGTAATGATAAAGGTAAAAGTTTAACACCATATACTTTTACCGTTACTAATACATGTGATATTACTACTCAATATAATATTAACCTAGAAGTATTAAATAGTAGTACTTTATCTAGTAAATTTATTGATGTCATGTTTGAAGGTAATATAAATTTACTTAGTAGTTATGATAATGCAGATAAAGTAAATACTAGTAGTATAGAAAGTAAAAAATTAACTACAGGTATCTTAAAATCTCAGGAAAGTAAAGATTATTCTTTAAGACTATGGCTAGATTATAATACCACTTTAGAAGATTTAAATAATGAGGTTAAATCATTTAAATCGAAAATAGTAGTAGTAGGTAAACCAATAAACTATACTGGTGATACTGTATTTAATTTTGATTATACAGGAGCAGAACAAACATTTGTGGCACCTGTTTCTGGAACTTATAGGTTAGAAACATGGGGAGCCCAAGGTGGCGATGCTAAAGATAATTATCATGGTGGCTATGGCGGCTATTCTACCGGAATTATATTTCTTAGCAATAAGCAAAATATATATATAAATACCGGTGGAGCAGGTTATAAAGATGATGATTATAATAAATCAACTATTGCTTTAGGTGGTTATAATGGTGGTGGTAATGGTTGCGGTTGGAATGACAAGCTCGCTTCCAGTGGTGGCTGTACAACGCATATAGCTATTAAATCTGGACTATTGACATCGTTAGAGCCTTATAAAGATAACATATTAATAGTTTCAGGTGGCGGAGGAGGAAGTGGCTTTCAAAACTCAAAATTTGTTGGCGGTAAAGGTGGCTCTGGTGGTGGCTACATTGGCAATACAGGTTCTACCGATAAAGACTACAATGAATTGTATATAAATAACGGTGCTACACAGAATTCTGGTGGGAATTATAAAAAATATGTCGATTATACTTTTTATTATTCTGCTTTCGGTTTAGGGGGTGGGGCAATGTTGGATAATGGTAATTCATCAGGTGGCGGCGGTGGCTATTATGGTGGCGGCGGTGGGAATCTTTTTATGGGTGCAGGCGGCGGTTCTGGTTATATAGGCAATCCTCTTTTAACAAATAAAGTCATGTACTGTTATAATTGTGAAGAGTCTTCAGAAGAAAGTACTAAAACCATATCAACTACTTGTAGCGAAGAAACACCAACTAGTTACTGTGCTAAAAAAGGTAATGGTTATGCTAGAATAACCCTAGTAAGTATAGATGAATAGGATAATATAATGAAAAATAAGAATATAGTGTGTAAATTTAATAATTACATGCTATATTTTTATTTAAGCTAATATCATGGAAGTTGATAATTAAAAAACTTGCAAAAACGATAAAAAGTAGTATAGTATACTTCAAGTAAAACGAAGGGGTGGTTTTTTATGATAGGAGAAAGTACAGGAAAGAATTTACAAGGAGCTTTTGCTAAGTGGTATCCTTTAGCATGTGATTACTATAACGAACATGGTAATCTCTTAGTTCCTAAAGCATACAAAACAGCAGATGGAGCCAATCTAGGAATATGGATAGTTGATCTTCGAGCTAGATATTATTCTAAAACCTTACTTATATCCCAAGAAGAAGTTGATAAATTAGAAAAAATTGGTATGGTATGGGATGTTCCAAAGTATCAATGGCACCAAAAATATAATAAAGTTAAAGAATTTTATGACGAGTATCATAATTTAAGCTTACTTCCTCTATATAAAGGAGAAGAGGGAAAATATCTTTTATCTTGGGTAAAATTGCAACGCGAAATTTATTATCAAAGAAAAGAAGGAGCAGTATATCAAGAAAAAATAGCTAAATTAGAAGCTATTGGTATTATTTGTCAGCATAAAAATGAAAAATGGGACTCTATGTATAAATTAGCTTGTCTTTATAAGGATACATATCATAACCTTTTAGTTCCAACTTGCTATAAAACAGCAGGTGGTAAGAAACTTGGAGATTGGGTCCGAAATCAAAGAGCAAGTTATCAAAGTGGCCTTTTATCAGATGAGCGAATTGAGGCTTTAAATCGTATTGGCATGGTCTGGAAAGTTAACGAAAATAGGTGGAATCTAATGTATGAAGAAGCCTTAAAATACTATCAAACTTACCATAATCTTACTATTCTTAAAAATTATCAACCAATGTATGCAACTAAAGAGGAATTAACTTCTTGGTTAAAAAATCAAAAAGCTTATTATAAAGCTAACAAAAAATTAACCAAAGAACAACGCCAAAAATTAAAATTAGTCGAAATAGACCGGGATAAACAAAAAGAAAATTGGCAAGAACTATTTTCCTTAGCCACTAAATATTACCAAGAAAAAGGCCACTTACTTGTGCCGCGTAATTATAAAGAAGACGGCAAATCATTGGGAACTTGGGTTGAATCCCAACGCCGTCGTCATCATCTTAAAAGATTAACACTTGAACAAATGGAAGCCTTAAAAGCCATTGGTATCATCTGGGAACCTAGAAAAAATCTGGCTGATATCTATGCTTATATAGATGAATTTAACTTACCTATAGATAAAATACTTAATAGGGAAGTTTTAAATCGTATTTCTTTAATTGAATTTATAGCCAAAACTAACTATTTGCTTAAAGAAAAACAGACCTTACCAATAGATGATGATGGTCACTTAAAAGATATTTTTACTATGAGCAGTGTTGCAATAGAAAATAATCCTAGTTACAATCTAACTTTAGAAGAAATGATTAAACTATATGGTAATAAAGAAACTTTAAGTTCTCAAAATAAACTAACTTTAAAACTATAATCTAAAGATATAAAAATACTTTTAGTTAAAAACTGATAAAAATTATATGGACAAAACGAAGTAAGAGAAAATTTACTGATTTCCCTTGCTTTTTTTTTCTATTTATAAGATAATTAAGGAGTATAGATAGTAAGGAGTCGTAAAAATTATGGAATATGGTATCGATTATATATTAAAATTACCAACTGAAGATATAAAAACTTATTTAGAAAGTGCTAGTATAATAGATATCCTAGCTATCTTAGAAAACATTAAAAATCGTACAGAAATGGATTATGCTTCTCTAAATAGATTAGAAAAAATTGAAGAACAATCAAAAGTAAATAAAAAATCCCTTACTGATATTGAAAAACGCATTAATATTGCCGAAAAAACTAATGCTTCTAAATCGGAAATAGATACTTATTGGGAACAGTATCGTTCTTATGATGCTGTAATTGATGAGTTAACAACTCAAAAAGAACAACTTATTCAAAATTTTAACGATAAGAAACAATCAATTTTTACTTTAGCTTGGAATATGATTTTAGCTTCTCCTATTTCTAAATTGGAGGATTATCGTAACCATCTAATAACTTGGCTAAAAAATAGAATTGAAGCCATTGAAACTAATAAAAATCATAAAGAAATTACAACTAATACCCTTTTAGAAGAACGAAATTATACTAAAGAAGATATTACGGCGAAAGCTATTGAACTAGAAATTAAAACTTTAGAAGATCAAGTTTTAAATCATGAACTAGTTTTAAATGCAGAAACTATTGCTAAAATTAAGTCTTTGCGTGCGAAAAAAGATTCTTTAGAGCACGAAACTTTTACTTATGTTTGTACGGAAAAAATCAAAACATCTCTAAAATCGATAAGTAATGATATTACCAAACTTCAAATGGAACTATCTAACCTACTTCAGATGGATATTGATTCTCTAAAAGAACTAATCCTAAGTGATTATGCACAGACTAAAGAAGAAATAAAACTTGCTAATTATGTTCGTATCTATCGCTCATACTTAGAAAACATTAGCAAAGTAGCCCTACCTTTAAAAGCGGATTATCGTAGTATCTGTAGTGATTATGCTACTAAACTAAATTCTTTAGAAAATCCTAAATTTGAAGGTGAGACTTTAAATGATTTAGATAGTAAATTAAAGGAATCACATAATTATATTAAGACTTTAGAAGAATATAAAAAGAAGCAACCAAGCATTCAAGATGAGTCCAAATTTCTTTACAGCACTGTTCGTACTAGTGGTTTATTTAATTTACCTTTTCAAAAAGATAAATGGCTTTCTTATTTTGGTAATTATTTTGAATCTTTAATTAATAACATAAAACCATTAGAAGAAAAAAATAGTCAATATACTTCTTTAGTGTCAGTTTCTTTAAAGAGTAAAAGAGTAGAAACAGAATTAGAAGAATATCGTACTGATTTAAGAAGCATGTTAGATGAACTTTATAACCAAATATTATCTTTATATTTAAAGAGTAATTTATATATTAATGTTAGTATCTATGATTATCGTGATACGGAGACTCTTACTAAATACATTGAGTATCGTAATATTAGTATTGATAAAGAAATTGCTGAAGTTAAGAAAACTATTGAAGAATTAAATCGTAAAAAAAGTAAGATCTTAGATTTTATAAATGATACTTATGCGCAAATTGATAATGCTATTAAGCTTAAGTTAAATAGTATTTTTAATGGGACTTATGTAAAAAAAGAGGAAGTAGTAGAAAAACCTCATCATTTCTTTGAAGATTTAAGTCCTTTAGATGAAGTTTATGTAAACAAGGCTTCTTCATATGCGACTCTTTCTGATGAAAGGGTTAATACAACTTTAAATAGTGATTTTAATCCATTCTTTAGGGAAGATGTTCCGAGTGATGATATTTTTATGGATTCTGATTCTAGCAAAGAAGAAATAGTTCCATCGCGAGAAAAACAGGTTATTTCAAGTCCTGATGAGACTAGGGAGGTTACAACTTTTAATCCTGATGATATCTTTGGTAACTCTCTAAGTAGTGATATCAATACCGAATCTGAACCACAAGAAAATGAAAGTATATCTTCTGATAAAATTATTAAAGAACAATTACCTTCTTCAAAAGAACTAGTCTCGGACGAAACTTCAACTAATAGTGATGATATAATATCATTTGATGAAGAATCTAAAGAAAATAATAATAATATTTTTGATGAAAACTTAAGTTCTATTGATCGAAAAGCCTTTAAAGACTTACTTGAACCTAAAGAAGTGCCTTCTTTTAATGTTGATTTAAAGACTGAAGAAGATCAAAATAAGGACTTAAAATCTAAAGATAAAGAAGTAAAAGAAACAATAGAACCTAAAAGAGGTATTAAGGTAATTAAACAAGAACCGGTTGTAGCTGCTAAAAATGCTAAAGTTTCTCATGAAATTAAAACTGAAAAAGCAAGCGCTAAAAGTTCTACTCCTGTAATAACTGATGCCGCTGAGATTAAAGAACGCATTGAAAATAGTCATGGCGATAAAAATAAACCAAAACCATTATTTAATCCGGCCAGTGCTAGTGACGTAATTGATGAATATAATGATACTAATGCACCAATTGACTTAAATGCCTTCCTATCTGGTTCTTTGATGCCTAATAATAAGGAAAATAGTAGTGTTAATATCCAATCAGAAACAAAAAATAAACCAGATAAAAAGTTAGCCCTAAGTCAAGATGATAATGTTAACTTAATGGATTTCTTAAATCAAATTGAAAATAATGACTCAAAAGCTGCTTAAGATTTAAATTGAAATTATAAATAATAGTAATAAAATTCCCATTGGATTAATGTTACTATTATTTTTTTAAAATTAAAAGAGTAAAAAATAACTTTAAAAAATCGACAATATATCATGTTTATGTTAAAATTATGAATAGATAAAGGTAGTGAGGGTATGCAAAAATTTATAGGAAAATTAAAAGAAAAGAAGAAGATTGTAATTATAGTTGGAATTGTTTTAGTCTTAGTAGTAGCTTTAATTATTATTATTCCTAAGCTATTTCCTAAAAAACATGAAATATCAACTGACAATCCAACTGTCTATGAATTTGAAAATTATTTAAAAGATAGTATTAAACCATTTACTGAGGAGACTATTAAAGATTTTATTGAAAGTACAGATAATATTGCAACAATTGGTACTAGTTACTGGGGAGTTATGTATACAAGTGAAATTCATGATGATATTAAAATTTTATATGCTCTAAGTAGATTGTTTTATGATGATTCTGACTTGATATCCTATATGACTGATAAGGGCATGTTTGATAGTGATAGTAAATTAGGTGAAGTTAAGTTATCTATAAAATTTATTAATAAGGTATTAAATGCTAAATTTGTTGATACTAAGATTAAGGAAGATACAATTTTAACTAGTGGTTTCTTTTATGGAATAAGTGCAGTTCTTTGTGATAGCAATTATTGTACGATTTCAATTAAAAATACTTATGAATCAGGAAGCGATTCTGATGGTATGTATAAAAATAGTGCATCTCAGCTTGTTAAGACTAGTGATGGTTATGAAGTTACTGAAGAATATTATTTTATGGAATTTCAATTGACTGGGGAAATGAAATTTGGGGTTTATGATAATGCTTTTAAAGATACAACTTATTGTGAAACTAATATCTTTAGTATGTCATATACTAATTTTACTCTTCCTGAATCATGTGGTAATATGACTGGATTTAATAAAGTGAAATTTAATTTTGATAAAAATTATAAATTTATTAGTAAAGAAAATTTGTAGGAGCATTTTATGAAGAAAAAATTGTTTATGGTGATATTGTTTCTCATTTTAAATACTAACATTGTTCATGCTAGTTGTTCTTTAGAAGAGCAAGTAAAAATAAATAATGCTGCTGGGGCTGTAAATGCCGTTGCTAGTCGCTTAGATTATAGTTATGAGGATCATGATGATGATTTAAATGAAGATATTACCACCAATGGTTATACGGGTATTGTTTATGTTTATAATTTAACTGATGCTATTTATTTTGAAATAAGTGATGGTACTAGTAGAGAAAAATATACCTCTAATGATGATGTTAATGGCGCTGTTGCGGTATCTACTGGTTCGATGGCTGTCGTTAAAAATTATACTATTTCAATCTACAGCACAAATAAGGCTTGTTCCTCATCAGCAGTAAGAACAATTCAAGTAACTATTCCTAGATATAATGAATATTTTGAATCAACATATTGTACTGATTATCCGGATTATTATTATTGTGGTCAGTTTTTAAATGCTGATCTTATTACTTATGATGACTTTTTAAATGGTATTAATGAATATGCCAAAACTCATGTCAAAAAAGATGAGAGTAGAAGAGAAGGTATAATTGAACATACAATCCAATTTGTTAAGAAATACTGGTATATCATAATTATTGGACTTGTTATAATAAGTGGTTTAATTATAGGTATTAAAAAGTATCAAGATGAAAAAAGAAAGAAGGAAATAGTTTAAGATGAAAAGATTGCCAAAAATTATTTTGCCATTATTATTTTGCTTCTTTATTTGTTTAAATACTGTTTATGCTAAAGATAATATTGAAAATTGTTTTATTGAATACAAGGCTTCTGAGATTAATAATCATGATAAATCTTTTAATGAAATATTAACTAAATGTTATATTTCTGATTTAAGTCATTTAACTGGGGGTTCTTGGAGTGTTGTAACTAATTATAGTTCTCATGTTCGGGTTAATTTAAATTTAGAAAAATTATCCTTTTATAATTTAAAGGCTGTTTATAAAAATATAGTTGGGGATACGACTACTATTATGTATTCTAGCCCTAGTAGTACTGATAGTTATATTTATCGTATAATTTATACTTTTAAAGCTGATAGTAGTACTAGTAGTGGTAAATGTTGTCGTAGTTTAGTTAATGGCAAGACTAACTATACTTGGGATATTTCTAATAGTAGTTGTAATGTCGTTAATGGTATTTCCGATGAAACAACATGTGTTGCTAAAAATAATACTAATACGACTGTAAAAGAAGACAAAGAAGTTTGTATTTTAACTGGTAAGAGATACCACTGGGGAAAAATATCTTCGATTTCGGCTGGTTCTAAAGAAATAGAGGGTTTAACTAAAGAAGAATGTAGAAATAAAATGAAAGAGCAAAAAGCCGCTGATACTGCTGAGGGTAATGCTAAAGTTGAAGAGGCTATGAAAAATATTTCCGCAAACACCACTGATACAACTGTAAGTGATACTGGTTCTAACACTAATAAAGATTATGTTATTAGGAGAGTTAAAACTTATAATGATACTTATAATAGTAAATGTACTAATTGTATTAGAGGAACTCAAAGAAGTAATTATTTTCGTTCCCCAGTATCCAATGGTGATGCTCAGTATGATTATTATAATGTCTATAAAGCTTATTTAAGTGAAGAAGGGGAAACTGGCGAAGAAGTTTCTGCATTCTGTATTGATCCCGGTCTTAAGGGACCAGCCGCAAGTGGTATAACTTATCATGCCAGTGATTCTATCACTTATCAAAATAATCCCAAATTTGTTAGAGCAATTTACCAGTTATATTCATATTGGTATAATGGCGAAGGTCGTAATCAAATTTTAAGTGGTTTTAGTGGCCCGGGGGACGCGAATGACTATGTTGACTATGTAGTTAACAATGTTGCTAGACTTACGATAGCTAACTTTGGTGGTGATAACATTAAATTTGGCTTGTATCCTAGTAGTGATAGCTTAAAAAGAGAAAAAAGCTTTTATGAAACAAATGATTTTAAAGATCGGGCTGGTCTTTCTAATGGCGGCGCTGCCGGTGCTTACTCATTATCAACTTTAAGAAAAGTATGGCAAGATATTCAAAATGTGGCAAGTAGCGATACTACAGTTCCATCTTCTAAAGATGATTCGACTTACTCTTCAGTTAAGTTTGATATATCCCAAGAAAGTCACAGTATTATCAATAATAATAACGGTTTTGAAGCTTCCTTTACAATTAAATTAACATCGACATCTGATATAAATGCTCTTGATAGTATTACTAAAGAAGGCAAATGGAATATTACGGTTGAAACTGATAAAGGCAATACGATTGCTTATTATCCAAGTACTGTCAGCGATATTATTGTTGAAAAATTTAATGATGAAGGAAGTGAACGCACTGGTAAATTTAAAGTATCACTTCCTAGTGCCTTAGTAGGACTTGCAGCAGATGTAAAGAAAATCAAAGTAAACTTTAATATTTCTTATAAATCGAGATATTCTTTAGATAATATTCTAATCTTAACACCAGTTGGGCAAGCTACAACTTATCAAAAATTTTTAACCTTCTTAAATGGTACAGTCAGTAGAACTCAGACCCTATCGCTTGATGCTCCTGGGGCTGAAAAAGAAGAATGTAATCCTATGTTTACTTTAAAATGCCTTCCTATTAATAGTGTTTCTTATCTAATTGAAGGAACCCAATCGCCAGAAATATTTACAACTATTATGGATGGTATTAATACAGTAGGTGATTTAACTGATTTTATTGGTAATTCTATTGCTATTTTAGATAAATTAAAAAATAATAATTTGAATCCTAATGATCTTTTATATATTGGTAGTCTTGCTTATAATATTGCTGATGATTTAAAAGTGTTTACATCTATTCAAACTGAATTAGCAAACCTTTTAAATTCGAAAGAGTTAATAGATAATAAAACAGCACAAAGATTAAAAGAGGCTTTAGTAAGAGATGTTAAAGTAACAGAATCATTAAAAGTAGTAAAAACTAATGGTTTTGCTTGTGGATTATTTAATTTTTCTTGGTGTTCTAAGACGATTAAAGAAACAACTTCAGAAGAAGTAGTACCTGATTATAGTAAAGATGAAACTAAAGCTTTTACCGATTTTGTTGATTTAATAATTAAAGCTATTAATGTTGATAATGAATCTCACCAAAGTATTAAAGATGATTGGAAACAAATTTTAGAAGTTAGTCAAACTAAGTTAAATAGTACTGTTTCTGATAAAACCAGCAGTTTTATTACTACTATTAATAACTTTGTAACAAGTGCTAAGAGCAAGGCTGATTTAACAAATATTTTAAATGGTTTAACTAAGTTTGGGGAAACTTTAACTGATCCTGATATCTTTAAAGAAAAATTAACTTTAGATAATATTAAAGATACAGCTAAAAACTTATCGAGTGCCGTTTCTGGAACTTTACAGACTAGTGCTAGTAGTGTAACTAATATCATTGATCAGTTAAAAAGTATGCTATCAAAAATAGATCCTACTAAGATGAATTTATCTGATGTTACTGATATTGTAAGTTTACTTAAGAATGCCTCCACTACGGATTGGGAAAAATGTATTATTGATAATAAAGATCCTAATGGTAATGAATATAATGTTCAAAATCAAAATAAATATTGTACTATTAGTTGTAAAGAAGATTATGCCTTTAAAATGCCAGGTAATTTAGGAACTTATTATGCTGGTCAAAATATGACTACTAACTTAGATAATGTTTATCAAGCAACAATTGGTATTGCTGGGCAAAGAACTTGCGTTACAACCTCTATTGATAATGACAGTTATGTATCAGATGCTTATGAACTAAAAGAGAAAACTTTAGAACAATATAATTTATTTATGCAAACATATGCGGCTCAAGAAAAAATGTTAACAACTAAACTTGGTACTAGTAAGCCTGCTTATTCGCAAGGAATTCAAGATACACTGACAATAGAATTTAACAAGATAAAAGATGAGATAGCCGCTAATGCCGAAGAACAGTTTAGCAATGCGATGGATGTTTTTGTTAAAACTTTGATTGGGGAAGATAAGCCGGTTAGTGACCGAAAAGCACTTAAAGCTACTATTATGAAAGAATCAACTGGTCTTATTAATGAACTTGCTGGTAAAGCTTTTGCTAAATTTAAAGCTGGTGATGGATTACTAGGAACTGACGATATAAAGAATTTGTTTGAACAAAAACTTGATGGTTATAAAAAAGGATTAGAAAAAAACTTCCCCGTAGCTGTTAATGCTGCCATTGAATCTTTTAAAAATGGTATTAATGTTATAATTAAAAATGTTGGGGATTCGGTTGGTAAAGATGCCATCGAAGCAGTTGGCGCTGTGGCTTTATCAGCAGCTTGTAATGCGGCACCAGCACTACAATTAATTCCTTATGTAGGTGAGGCCATTTATCAAGGCGTTAAATTTGTTTGTGATATGTATGCAACAATCAGTACTACTATGGCTGATGTTATTCCTAAGGTTTCTAATGCTACCCAAGGGATGATTTTTGGTATATATGAACCAAACAGTACTTCGTTTCAATATGAATATAGTATTTATGGATTTAGTAATGGTAATGGCGCTAATAATTGTTCATCTGAAAATGTTTTAGATGAGGGCGATGAAGAATATGATGTAAAAGCTCTAAGTGCTAATTTTGCTTGTATTCGTAATACCGAAGGAACTCAGAAGCAAAGTAGTAACAATATTTTTATTCCAACCATTTCTAAAAGTGGTTATGTACCTGGTGAATTACACTTTGGATTAAGTTTTGATGCTATAAAATTAAAAAGAGCTATTGAACAATTTAGTGCTCTGACAAACGAATTACAGAAGTCTAAAGATGCCTTAGAAGGTCAATTAACTGTCATTGGTAATACTTTAGAAAAATTCCAAAAACCAAGCATTTCCTCACTAGCAAGTCTTCTGGTTGGCGCAGTTACAGGAAAATTAGGTAATCAGTTAGAAGATGGTTTTGGTTCGGTATTTAAAGTCTTACAAGACTATCTTGTGGGTGAATCATCATATTCGATGTCTATCTTAACTAATACTATTGATACAGCGCTAAATGCTACATTAAATCTGATGGGGGCTTTTAATCCTTATTATAATGATCTTGCTAATATAAATAATAAATTATTAGGGTATAAAAAAACTTATAATGATTATCGTGATGAACTTACGGAACTAGCAACTAATATGCATGATTGTACTGTTTGGGGTAATCAATTTACTTTTGATCCTAAATTAACATTCACTTATGGTTATCGCAATTTTGGCCTTACTAAGTCTAAAACCACTGAAGCAATTAATTTAGAAAAAATAGATTCTGATTTAAAACAAGATGAAATATTCTATTACTGTGATTCTGATGTTAAAATTAATGAAGTTCAATCATTAAATACAATTCTTTCTGGTAGATGTACAACCTCTGATGGTATAATTGGTGCCATATTATCAGCTTTATTAAAAGATACTGCCTTTAGTGGTGTTGCAGATTTCATTAAAAATAATTCGAGTATAGTAAAAACTTTAGTCAAAAATGATCAAATTAAATCGTTTTTAGAAAAAACTGGAGTCTATGATAATTTATGTACAATATTCGGGGAAAATGGTTGTCCGGTTGAAGATGGCGATGATGCTCTAACTACGGGTATTCCTGGTGAATTAGTATATAAAATAAGTAGTTCGGCTTCAATTCAAGGCACATTTGATAACTTTAAAAATATTAGTTTTGATGATGTTAAAAGTGGGACAATCGTAGCCAGATTAATTGGGGCTGTATCTTCTAACTTTACTTATGGGCCTGCTAAATTAGAAGATATTACTTATCGTAATGTTGGCCGTGTTGTTAGAATATCTCGTTATGGTAATCCTGGTGTTTCTATTTCAGGCGTTGATATGTGGCGTTTTATTGAAAATATGATTACCTATGTTGCTAATTATTCTGGTTTAACTAGTGAAAATGTTGCTAGTAGAATTTATGATGCTATTCTTAGTATTACTGGTGAAGGTGCTCAGCGTTTTGTTTATTTTAGATCAAGTAAACCATATTTTACTTATTCTAATAAAGGTATATATACTACTAATGCTAATATTAGTTCTGATAGTGTTCCGGCTGATTATGGTGATTCTGCTTTATTTGATGATAAAATTATCTCCGGTACAAGTAATGATAAACAGCCAACGGGTAAGACTTATCCCATTGCCCTAAATACTCAGGCTGGATTATATTACTATAAAATTACAATTAATAATATTGGTCAGTACTATAATAACAATTTCTCACTTGGGCGTATCGTTGATGATAATGGTTATATTAGCGGTACTGATGAAAATAGGTATAAGTGTTATTATACTGTTAAAGATAAACCAGAAAATAACTGTGAAGGTGATGAATGTAATTCGTGTGATCAATACATTGAAGCAGCTGGTTCTTTATGTAAAAAAGAAGATAAAGTATTCTATCGTGATTTATACATGCAAGATTCTAAAGATATCTTAGCAACTGATTATAAAAAGAAATGGAATGAATGTGCTAATAAATTGCTTGAAAATGACAATAAAGTTTGTTGTGATTATGTAGGTGAAGCTTCAAATGGGTTAAATGATTCTAATTTAGAACATTATAACCGGGTATGTAAAGGTGATAATAATAACTGTCCTGATGGTAATTGTGGTAAATGTAAAGGTTGGGACTTACTTGCTTGTGTAAGTAATAACAATACTATTTGCGAAAGGCTAAAAGGAACGCAAACTAGTGGTTTTGAAAGTAATCAAACTGGGCAAGCGGCTTTAATTAAAAATAATGGCGGTTTGGAATTCTATACTAAGGTTGTTTCTAACTACGATTTATTCCCAAATGGTGTTAGTAGTGAAGATAGTAATTGGCAAGGTACTACTTCTGGCAATGAAGCTCGTGATGAAAATAATAAACCAGTTAAACAAAATATTATTAGTATAATTGGTGATATTGAAAGTAAAGGGGATAGTATTTATGATGATGACCCTGAATACTATATTGAACTAAATAGTGCTTGTATGTCCAAGATAAAAGAATATAATAATCATCAAGAAATTAATGATTTAGGTTTCGGGGATTATACTGGTGGCATTGAAAACTTAGCAACTAGAAAATATCGTAGTGAATTCTTAAAAGACTTAGAAACTAATTCTGAGTATCAAGATTGCGCTAAGATGATTCAAAATAACTTAGATTAAGAAAGGATGATAAAAAATGAAAGAGTCCTACTGGGGTTACTGGTTAGTAATGCTTGGTATCATGGTAGTTGGTGTTATGTTACTTATTAACAGCACCACTACTGGTACTACCCATGATTATTATGAATTAAAAGAAACTGCCTCGGCTTCTATGGTTGATGCTGTTGATTATTCCTATTATCGTTTATATAGTGATATTCGTATTGATAAGCAAAAATTTATTGAAAACTTTCTTCGCCGTTTCTCGGAATCGGCAAGTATGACAAAAAAATATGCGATTGGTTTTTATGATATTCACGAAGTACCACCTAAGGTTAGTATTAAAATATCAAGTAGTAGTAATACGGTTAATATTGCTAATCAAGCTAATCAATTTGATTTAGTTAATAAAATAGATATGATTTTAGTAACCGGTACTAAGGGAGAATCAACTGGTGCTCGTACTGGTTTATGTCCAACTATTGATATTAATAAGAATTTAGCTTATACCTTCCAAAAGATATATGCTGGTAAAAAAGTTGATGGTATTTCACCTAGTCTTATTGAAAGAATAAAAAATAAGAAAAACGATTTTCAAAATATCAAAACTTGGTATAATGAACACGGTAGTCTTGATAATGATGATTATTTCTTAGAATTCCAAGTTGCTTTCCGTCTAGATTTCAGTGACGCTTTTGGCTATACTGAAACTAGTGTTAGCCAAACTTTAAAATATGATCCAACAAGAGCGTCAACTGCTGATAATATTACTACTGATGAAATGGGAATCATTGAATATGCTAAAGAAGCGGGCTGGATTTCCTTTGAATTAAATAATAGTTAAATCTTATATAAACTATTATAAAGATGTGTAAAATTCTTGCATATCTTTTTTTTCTGTGTTACTTTACTTTTGGTGATATTATGCAAATAATTAAATATACTAAAAAAGGTTCTAATAAATATGAACTTACGCTAAAAGATAATACTAAACTAATTTTATATACTGATCTTATCTTAAAATATAATCTTTTAATAATTAAAAAAATTGATGATAATATTTTAAAAGAAATATACAATGATAATGTAAAACTAGACTGTTATTATAAGACCATAAAATATTTAAGAAATCAAAAATGTACTAAAGATATAAAAAATTATCTAAAAGACTATCCATCTAATATTACTAGCTATGTTATATCTAGATTAACAAACGAAGGGTATTTAAATGATAATAATTATATTAAATCTTATATTAATACTAAACTTCTTTTAAGTAATTATGGTTATTATAAAATATATTATGCTTTAAAAGAAAAAGACTTAGATGATAATCTCATCAAAGAATCTTTAGATATTATTGATGATAATACTTGGTTAGAAAAGATAAATAATATTATATATAATAAATTAAAAAGTAATACTAAGTATAGTAATAAGGCTTTACTTAATAAAATTAGGATTTATCTTAAAACTTTAGGTTATCAAGATTACTTAATTAATATTTCTTTAGATAATATTAAATTAGATAATTCCAAAGAAGATGAAAAGTTAAAAAAAGATTATGAAAAACTATATAACAAATATAAAAATAAGTATGATAAATCTAAACTTAGTTATATCTTAACGGGTAAATTATATCAAAAAGGTTATGATATTAAGAATATTAAAAATATAGTAGGGAAGGAAGAATAATTTTAAAAGGTAATAAAAAAACTATCAAGGAATTAACTCTTGGTAGTTTTTACATATTATTTACTAGATGATGAATTAGATGAGCTAGAATTTTTACTTTCTTGAATCTTTAGAAGGGAATTTTGGATATAGTTAGTATAATTTGTATTTAAATCATCATCAACAATATCCATACCATATTCTTTTCTAACAGCTTGCATTGATTTAATATAAGCTTCTTGATTTTTACTTAAATAATCACTTACTAAAGCATCAATAATTTTATCTCTTACATCGTCTAGACTAGCTTTTTCTTTTGTTTCTGTACGATATACTAAATGGTATCCTAATTCGGTTTCTACAATATTAGATGAATATTCACCATCTTTTAACTTATAAGCTTCTGCAACAAGTTTATCGTAGTTAGAACCTAGAGTATCAGTATTGATAAATCCTAAGTTACCACCTTCATTTTTAGAAGAATCATCATTAGAATATTCTTTTGCTAGTTCGCTAAAAGTATCAGCAATCTTACTCTTATCAGCAGCTTTTAACTTATCTAATGCTTCTTGAGCTTTCGCTTTAGCTTCATTTTTAGCTTTAGTCTTATCTTCATCAGAAGCATCCTTTGCATAGTTAACACTAATTAGAATATGGGAAACTTTAATATCCGGTTTAATTTCATCATTATAATATTTTTTGATTTCCTTTTCACTAATATTATTTTTAGCATACTCTTCAGCAGCCTTATTTTGGAGGTTACTTAAGTAGACATAATTCTTATATTCATCAATAGTTTGATAACCAGTATAAGTTTGAATGGCACTAAGTAACTTATCACCATAAGAAGATTCCAATTGACTCATAACTGAATCGGCATTTTTCTTAGCTTCTTCAACATAATCACTATATTTCTTTTCTAAAATAGTTTTATCAATCATATTAAGAATAACTTCGGTACCATATTTACTCTTTAGCTCACTATAGAAATCATTAATACTAATTTTAACATCATCTTTAAATGTTACAATGGCTTGATCTCCATTTTTTAGTGTTGGTATTGTCTTGGCACCACAACCACTAAGTAATGTCATGCTGGCAAGACTAAGTGCTACTACTTTTTGTATTTTCTTCTTCATTTTTAATCTCTCCTCTAAAGCATTATAGCATATTTGCAAGAAGTGTTACTACTAGTTTTCTTTATTTTGCTTAAATTTTGTTTAATTTTCGGGCTTTTTTGCTATACTTTTACTTTTGGAAAACGGTTAGAGCAAGTTTTTAATTTTTTTTTGCTCTTTTTGAATTCTTTCTACCTCTTTTACTGGTAAGTTTACAGCAATAGCAATTTGTGCGGTAGTTAATTCAAGCTTAGCAGCGTTTTTAATTATTTTTTTCTTAGAAGCAATAGTTCTTTCAATTTTATTTTTATAAATTTTCTGGAGTAATTCTGTATCAATAAAATAAGAATTCTTAATTAATTTATAATCAATCCCAATAAAATAAGCAATAATTTTATCTATATATATTCTAATAGTTTTACATACTGCCTTAAAAGGACGGTCTTTAATTATCGGAATCTGATAATCTGGGTTCTCATTTTTACATTTTATATAATCTGTTATTATTTTATTTTTTAAATGTTTGTTACTCATACTTTATCAATTTTCCGTTTCTAAGAAGTTCTAATGTAGCACGCCTAGTTAGTCCTTTTATATATATTTATTACCGCCTCATGTCTAATTTCCTTCAAAAATTGCTAAATTTCTGTCATTTTTTTATAAAATTAAGTAATTTAAACAATATTTATCAAAATATAATAATTAATCTTGTACATAAATTGTTAAAATAAGGGTAGAATATTCCTTAAAAAGAAAAATTTCATAGAGTATCTAACTCTATGAAA
>CAKOMC010000020.1 GCA_934096535.1 uncultured Bacilli bacterium
AAAACTTTTAAAATCTTTAGGAGGTTCTAATTTAAAATATAAGTGGTTAATAAGTGATATCGAGGCTTATCCCCAAAATAAGAGTTACAATGATTTATTTAATAATGATTATATATTTTTATCTAATCATGAACTCCTAACCATATTAGAAAACGAAGACATTCAGTTTATTAATGGTATTTTTAGTGCTATCCCGGCTAATTTTAAGAAAAATGAAGTTTTCCAATACACCGTCCCTCGTATTAATAAGATAGATTTAAAATACTATGTAGCTTTAAATATCCAACATCCTTTAGCAGATATTGAAATAGCCTGCATCGACAGTACTTATTTTAGTATTACTTCAAGACAGGAAATAAATAAAGATCTTTTTAAGGAATACCCTTTAGCAACTCCTAATATCGATACTCCAGAATCTTACTTCATTAAACCAAGTGATAATAAGCCCTTAAGATTAGCCTTTGAATTATCTTATTATAAAATAAATAAGAAAATAAGAAACTATAATGATTCTTTATATATTAATGAAGATAGATTTAATGATTTTATTAAAAAATACCCCTACTTTGATAAAACCACTTATAAAAACAAAGTTAGTACCTTCGATTACTATGGGACCAATTATTATAATAAAGATCAAACTAAATATATTTTAGATAATTTAATTAAAGATAACTGTAATAAAGATTTACCCATAATTGCTTTTTTAACTAAGGCTTACCAAGAATATAAGGGTTTTTATATCCAGGGTCTATAAAATAATTTCTTAATATTAGATAATAAATACAGATTAAATTCTAAAACTTATCATGTTACCATAGTTTAGCGTATGATATAATTACATATGGAAATATTAAATAAAAAATGCGATATTTTATGAAAAATAGGAACATTATTAATTATATTAGTAAACTTATTATATCTAGCTTATATAATTTTTATGAAAATGTAACAAGTGATTTTAGAAATTTTAGTAATGGTATTCTACCTGGATTATCAATTGGCTGCAATCTTATTGGTATAATTTTGAGCGGAGTATATATGACCAAAGAAAATAAAAAATAATTGGGGCAAAATTTTATAAAAAGATAAAGATTAGCAACTTGTATTGCTTGTTTTACTTACCTAAGCAAGCAAAATAATTACGATATAATAAGGATTTAAAGATATAGAAAAAAGGAGAGATAAAATTGTATTCTAAAAACGAAGAAGAAATATTTAAAACTTTAAATAGTAATATGGACGGCTTAAATAGTAAAGAAGCAAAGAAAAGATTAAATGATTATGGTCCAAATATTATTCTAGACAAAAAGAAAAAGTCATGGATTTTAAGATTTTTAAAGCAATTTAATGATACTATGATTATTATCTTATTAGTAGTGGCATTGCTTTTATATTTCTATGGATTATTTTACTCTCATGAATATACGGATACTATTGTCATTCTTTTTGTAGTTTTTATAAACACTATTGTGGGATTTATTCAAGAGGAAAAAGCCGCCTTAATCTTAAAAGATTTAAAAAAATATGAAACTAGCACTTGTAAAGTTAAAAGAGATGACCAAATAATAGTAAT
Organism: uncultured Bacilli bacterium; assembly: GCA_934096535.1. Lineage (GTDB taxonomy): Bacteria > Bacillota_I > Bacilli_A > RF39 > UBA660 > CAG-605. The sequence goes on from CAKOMC010000020.1 coordinate 1,577, forward strand.
AAATACCAAAGAATTAGTCCCTGGCGATATTATATATTTGGAATCTGGTGAAACAGTTCCGGCGGATATTAGAATCCTTTTAGGTGAAAATTTAAAAGTAGATGAATCAACCCTAACTGGCGAAAGCATCCCCGTTCAAAAAAGTGCCACTACTTTAAAAGAAAACTTAATTATCCAAGAGCAAAAAAACATGTTGTTTTTAGGAACAAGCATTACTAACGGAAAATGTACAGGCATAGTGGTAAGTACCGGAAAAAATACCGAGATAGGTAAAATTGCCTTATCCCTAAATAAAATTGATGAAATAGAAACTCCCCTACAATTAAAAATAAAAGAACTTTCTAAAAAGATAACATTTATAGTATTTATTATATTAATTTTTATATTCATTTTAGCATTAATTAACAAATATACCATTCTTGAAATTATAATGCTATGTTCATCACTAGCAGTGGCTGCTATTCCAGAAGGATTACCAACAGTAATTACAATAACATTATCTGTTGGAATATCTAATTTGGCAAAGAAGAAAACCGTAGTAAAACAAATGCAAGCTGTAGAAACACTTGGAGCAATAGATATTATTTGTTCTGATAAGACAGGTACTATAACGCAAAATAAAATGACTGTTCAAGAAGAATATGTAATAGATGAGAATATGCTTAATTATATATGTGCCCTTTGTAATGATGGTCTTATTTACGAAGATAAATACATAGGTGACCCTACCGAAACTTGTTTATATGATTATCTATATAATAAAAAAATTGATTCTCTTAAAGTAAGAAAAAAATGCAAAAGAATATTAGATATACCTTTTGATAGTGATAGAAAGATGTTTACTACTTTAAATATAATTGATAATGATATATATATTTTATGTAAAGGTAGTATGGATTCCTTAATTGAGAAGGTAAATCTAACTAAGACTGAACAAAAAGAAGTTTTAGATAAAGTTAAGAATCTTTCTAAAAAGGCTTTAAGAACTTTAGGATTTGCTTATAAAAAGTTAAATTATATTCCAAAAGATATTAAAGAATTAGAAAAAGAAGAAAATAATTTATCATTTGCTGGTATTTTAGGAATGATAGATCCACCTAGAGAAAGTGTTAAAGGAAGTGTCCTTTTATGTAAAAATGCAGGTATTAGACCAATAATGATTACAGGAGACTCTATAGATACAGCAACGGCTATTGCTAAAGATGTGGGAATTATAAGTAATGATAAGGAAGCAATACTAGGAAGCCAACTAGATAAATATAATGATAAGGAACTAAAAAATATTGTTAAACAATACTCGGTGTATGCAAGAGTAAATCCAACTCATAAAGAAAGAATTGTTTTTGCCCTCCAAAATAGTGGAAAAATAGTAGCAATGACTGGAGATGGCGTTAATGATGCTCCGGCTATTAAAGATGCTCATGTCGGTGTGGGAATGGGTATTACCGGTACTGATGTTACAAAGTCAGCATCTGACATCGTATTAATGGATGATTCCTTTTCAACAATAGTTGTTGCTGTTGAAGAAGGAAGAAGAATATATAATAATATTAGAAATAATATAGTATTTTCATTATCAAGTAACTTTGCGGAGATATTTACGATTATTATAGGACTACTTACTAAATCAACAATTCTATTACCAATTTATATATTGTTTATTGACTTAGTAACCGATTCTATTCCTAGTATCTGTCTATCTTTTGAAAAAAGTGAAGATGACATAATGAATAAAAAGCCTCGAGGTATTAATAAACCCTTATTTACTCCTTTTATAAAATCTTGTATAGCCTCTTCTGCTATCATTGAAACTATATTTGTAGTTTTTACTTACTTCATTAGTCTAAAAATGTTTGGACAAGAAACAGCCATGTCGCTTGCGCTTCTTTCAATGGTCGTTCAAGAAATAGTTTATTCTCTATCTTGTAGAAATTTAAAACAAGCAATTATTAAACAAGGATTATTTTCTAATAAAGCAATGAATTATGGGTTATTATTAATACTTTTAGTTGAACTTATAGTATTTATTACCCCCATTGGAAAATTAATAAATATAACCTCGGTAAATATTAATTTGATATTAGTAGTATTCATAATAAACTTTTTGGCTTTATTCATTTATGAATTAATTAAACCCTTGTTAGTAAAATGGTTTAAAGATTAGAATATTATTACTTATAATAATGTTTAAAATATCAATAACCATAGTTTTAGATACATCAAGTAATGATTCTACTATTATTTTATTTATAAGTTAATTATGATTGACAGAACTTATTTTTTAATTATAATATTGTCTTAACAGGAAAGGATATTATTAATATGAAAAAAGACGAATTATTAAAGCTAAAATCAGTAATCATAGCAATGGCTATGACTATGAGTCTTAGTGCTTGTCAAAAGGATGCAAAGAATCAAAAATATCAAGTTAATTATACAGCAGTATCTAATTCAAAATCTGCAGTATCTACTAATGATAACGATAGTAAGTCTTATGATGTATTTAGTGCATCATCAGGATATTCATTTATTGCTACATGCAGTGCAGTTGTTATTGAGAATGAAAAAGCAATCATTTATGATTTATCAAGTTACACTGTAGAACAGGATAATACCATTTTAAAACTACCTACAGGTATGGAAGACAAAATAACGGTTCCAAGCAATAATGTATATATATTTGAAACAGCAAGTCATCATAAGGATGCAGTGGCATTTGCTAATTATTACTATGAAAATGTTATTACTTATGATGAATTAGTTTCTAAGACTTATGATGAAGCAGAAGAGCAAAAATTAAGTTTAAATAAGTAATTATGAATTGTTAGAATAGTTTGGTTCTAACAATTTTTTAGTACTTTTGAAAAAATTATAAAAAACTCACGAACAGTTAAATTCGTAAGTTAATTTCAAATGGAGCAGGCAACGGGAATCGGACCCGCATCCTAAGCTTGGGAAGCTCATATTCTACCACTAAACTATGCCTGCATATTAGAAAAGCCCCAATTTGGAGCTTATTTTTTACATTGGAGGGACCTACCAGATTTGAACTGGTGATGGGGGAGTTGCAGTCCCGTGCCTTACCACTTGGCTAAAGTCCCAACACACTTTTAATTCTATCTTAAAACGAACTTTTTGTCAATTATTCATCTAGCCATTTGGTACTATTTTATGCATTTTTCTAAAAAAATTACCAATTTTTATAAATAAAGTCCCATTTTATCTTTTACTTTTGAAAAGTAATTCTTCTTCTACTCTTTTATTTATAACATTTTCTTTACTTTGTAAATTATTTACATAAAATTCTAATTTTATAATTTCATTAGTTAACTTAGTTATTTCTGCTAGCTCTTTATCCTCAAGATAACCTATATTATCCCCTTTTAAAAAGTTTTTCTTTTCTTTTTCTTTAACTAAAACTACTTTTAATAATTTTAATCTTTTTAACTCCGTTTTTCTTCTTTTTAATTCTTTTCTAACATCATTTAAATCACACTCATTATAAGTCATTATTACTTTTTCTAAACCTTCCTATAATTATTAAACTTAAAAAAACTATTCCTATCAATAAAACTAAATAACTATTTTTATCTTTTAAATCAGAAGCTTTAACCTGTAAAGTATCGCTACTAACTAAATGATTGTCTATATAAGCCCTAAAATAATAATCATCTACTTCTTTAACATCAATACTAATCTTATTATTTTTACTATTCTTACTACAATCAACACTACCTACTTTTTCATATGAAAACTCATTATCTTCTTTAGCATAATATAAATTACAAGTACTATTATCTAAATTGCTACTTATACTTAAAGTTATTTTATCCTTATTTATACTTATTACTTTAATACTAGGACTTTCTAAATTTATTTTATCTTCCCTAATCTTATAATCTAAACTAATTTTAAAACTAGTAATTATCTTATCTTTTTCTAATTCTCCTTCTAAATTAATAATACTATAATCACTATATTTAACTTCTAATTTATCATCATTAAAGTTAGTACTTTTTAAATAATCTTCATTAATACTTAGTATATCTTGCTTACTATTACCATTTAACTTAGCAATAATATCTATTATTTCAAGAGTCCAAGGTTCATTATTATCTAAAACATCATATCTATTATTTATATCCCCTTTAAAAGTATTTTCTAAAGTATTATTTTTTAAAGTATAAGTAACTGTATTTAGCTCTTTATCATCTTTAATACTTGGGTATTTTATAGTAATTTTATTATTATCATTAGTAACTTTAGTACTCCCCATATTTTGATACATTTGATATGTTGATGTTTCTTTTAATTCTTTAGTTATATCATTAAGACTTAAAGCCTTAACATTAGAGAAACTAAGAATTAGAAAAGTTATAAAAATTATTTTTTTCATCTAATTACTTTATCCCCTGCTTCTTCAAACCTAATTTTTTTTCTTTAGCAGTAGCAACGATTTTAGGTTCTAAAAGAATTTTACATACTTCTTGCCAACCAGTGCGATAATCATAACCGGCTCTTATAATACCTAATTCTTTCAATTTTTCATCAGATACATTCTTATTGTGATATGACGGAAATAAAATTCTAATTGGAATATCCGGGTTTAAATTACTAACTAAATCATCAATTTGAATATCACCAACACATACATTCTTAGCGCCTGTAAAAATATAGTTTTTAGCTGGTATTACCTCTTCAGGAATTAAACGATAAAGCATCTCAAATTTACTTTTGAAAATGCGTCCTGAGTTTTTTAAGTCAAAAGGATTACGGCAATCACTGCAAGGATAAATATCATAATACTTACTTAAAATACTAAGTGCTTCTAAAGCCCCCGGTAAAATAACCGGCTTAGCATATTGATCTTTGGTACTGGCAAATTCATAAAAGGCTTCTTTTTTAGCAGTAGGTATTGCCACTTCATCAATATAATAATCTTTAAAATCATCTATTTTATAGTTGGCACCTAAAAATTCATTAACAAGTTCTAAATAACCCGAAAAGCAAAATACCTCATCAATATCTAATAAAATCTTCTTTTTCATAATCTCCTACTCCTCAATAAACTTTAATATATCGGCAAGAATACCATCTTTTTCTTCTTCTTGTAACAACTCATGACGAAGACTATCATAGGTTTTAGCTCTTACATCTTGATATCCTAACCTTTTCATAAATAACTCTAAATCTTTAAATTTATTTAAATTACCAATTACCGGATCATCACTACCAGCCATTAAAAGAATTTGTAAATTCTTATTTTTAACTAGATATTTATGCTTTTGAAAGGCCCTTTTTTGCAATTTATAAAGATTAAGAAAACCATTTGTTGTAAAAGTAAAACCACATAAATCATCGTTATTATAATTAATAACATTTTTCTTATTCTTACTTAACCATTCATTTTTATTTTGATATGGTTTGTTGAAGCTGTTGAAGGTTAAGTAATTTAGAAATTTATTAGGCTTTTTAGCTCCCCCAAATATTTTACTTAAACTGGCAAGACCTAAACCAATATCAACTAAATTATTTTTAGTTGGTGGCCCGCAAAGAATAACTTTGGTAATTTCATCATCATATTTCTGTAAAAAGGACCTAGCTATTAGGGAACCCATACTATGAGCCAAAAGAATTGTATTATTTATTTGGTATCTATTTTGAAAAAATTTTAGAACATTATATAAGTCTTGGCTAAGAGTAGTTTCATCTTTGGAATAAAAGTAGCCTAAATCGCTTGCTTCTTTAACACTCTTACCATGACCACGATGGTCGTAAACAATTCCAAGATAAGATGATTGAGCTAATGTTTCTAAAAAGTAATTGTATCTTTCTTTATGTTCACTCATACCATGAGCAATGACAACTAAGCCTTTAATTTTCATTTTGGGAATTATGTAGTTTACATCTAAATCAATATTATCAATACATGATTTTATAGTTACATTATTTATCATTCATACTCCATTTCTTATTTAATTATAAAAGAATTTTAGTGTTTGTACAACATAAGAAAAGAAAAATGATAAAATCTATTTATCACTTACTCATGTACTCAATTTTTTATACTAATTTTGATTTTTATTAGTAGTTGGTATCTCATCAACCATAAGAACTGCATTATCGAAAATATAACTGATTAACTTTAGAACCCCAATGTAGACTAGAATAGCCCCAACAACAAGAATAAGACCAATAATCATAAAGAAGCTCATATTAGTTAAAGTATGATTTTCACTAGGATTACTAGGATTATAGTAAATAGTTACAGTCTCTGCTAAAGCATTCGTTTTGTAATTAGGAGTCGCTTTATAATCGGTACCATTTACTGTATAAAGATAAATTCCTTTACAAAGATTACCTTCATCACAATCGGTTTTACTTTCTAACTTTGCAGTTATCTTAGTATAATCTTTTACAGATTTGTAATCATTAATTGTTACCACAGTAGAAATAACAACAAAGATAAAACCAACTAAAATAGTAGGTATAAAGAAAATTAAGGCAACGGCTTTGATGATATTTCTTAATCCTTTATTCTTCAACACATTTTTTGTAGTTTCTTTGGCATTTTCACTCATATATAAACCCTTTCTATATTAATAATTTTACTATAAATAAATAATTTTCACAATCTAATTATTTTTTCTTAGTTGATTTTTTCGTTTAAATTATAACTTTCTTTTTGGATAATAAATTCAATAGAAGTCCGGTAATTACTGTCTATTTATTAATCTGTTGACTGTTTTTGAGGTTTTTTGTTGACTACTTTTAAGGGCATTTTACTGACTACTTTTAGGGTAATAGAAAAGAATACACTTGTTTTAAAGCATATTCTATATATTTAAAAACTAATAATCTATAATAAAGATATAGTATATTTTTGATTACGAACAGTAACAACCATATTAATACTGGTGGCATATTTCATATTGTAATCGACTTCTAAAACTTTACTCTGACTTATATCATTACTTACAGATTTATCAGTTACACTACTAGTATATGTATTACCATTATAAACATATTCAAAAGTAACAAAGTTATTATAAAAATCATTTTGACCATACATACTATAATTAGTTGAGGTATCATATTTAACATCACTAGTAAGGGCAATCAAAGTTTTTTTGGTATTACTATTATTAGAGACTGCATTTTTTTTCAAACTACATCCATTATTACTATTACAATGGTTATAATCGTAAGTATAGGTATCATTAATATTATAATCATTAACATAAAGAGTTGTATCTTTTAGAGTAGATTTAGTAAGTACAATTTCTTCTCCTAATGAGTAGGTTCCATTATCAATAATTTTATCATTTTCACGAGGCGAAACTTTTAAAGTTTTATAAGTTGGGGTCCCAACACCATCAACATATTTAACACTGTCAAGAATTTTTATAGTATAACTATTACTTATTTCTTTATCTAAAATACCATAACATAAGACATATTTATGGGTTTTACCTACTTCGATTTTATCTTTATAATAAGGTTCTCCTAAGTCTTTGAAATAAGTTGACTTATCTAAAATTGGATAAATATAAGTATTACCAATTTGTAACCAGAAGTTATCAGTATCTAAGGCTTTTGGGGTTTTACTTTTATTAGTAACAGATAGGACTAAAACTAAATAATGATACTTATCACTTAGTCTATTTCCACCATAATCTAATTTAGTTAGATAAGAGTTTTCTAATGTAATAGCAAAGTTACTATAAGTGAAGGTTTTATCAACCCGAACATTGGTATTTAGTTTAACAACATTGGAAATAATAAAGATTAGAAGGGCTATTAGAGCTGTTAAGCCCATACCAATGAATACTAATTTATTTTCAACAACATAATATCTAAGTTCTCTTAGTTTCTTAAAGAAGGTTCGTTTAATCTTGTAATCTTCTAATTGAACTCCAATTTCAATTTCGGCATCATCTTCTTTAGCAATATCAATATCATCACGCAAGTTAGTAAATTCAAAAGTGGTTAAATCAAAACCAATGACATTAAGGAAGTAAAATATTAAGAAAATAAAGATTGGATAAAAAGTAAATTTAGCTGTATCACGATATAACAAAGCGGTTTGGGATTCGACCGTGTTAAATTCAAAGTTTTCTAAGACTCCACGGTAAACAAAAGAGAAAACTAAAAGGATGGCAAAGAAGATGGTAGAAATGATATAAATTTTGGTATCCTTATCTTTACTTCTAAAAAGAATAAAAATGATAATGTTAATTAAGATTATAACAATAAGGACAATCGGTAACAAAACACCTACATAAGTTGAAGCAAGATTAGTTTCGGTAGTAGTATAACTATTAGTTACGAAGTTTCCAAAAAATTGCATGATGTTAAAGAATTTATAGCCAACAAAAATGGTTAATAAAATTAAAATAGCATTAATAATTTTGAAATGTTCAATTAAAAATTTAAAGGGTTTTCTAATAATCATATGGCCCCTCCTACTCTACATAAAGTATAACATTTTAAAGATTAAAATAAAAGAAAAAATAAACAAACAAAATTTTACTTGATTAATTTATGATAATGTCTTAATGGTTATTTTTTTAATAGAAATAAATAATGGTAGCATAAGATAAAAAATATTTTTCCAAAAAATCTTAATTCCTTGAAAATTTTTTTGCCGAAAACGAATTGCTAAAAGTTAAATATTTTGATATACTATATTTGCGTTTAAGGACTTTTACTAAAATTATTTTGTTATCAATTATGTTGATAATATATTAAAATGACTAATGATAAGTCCCAGCTTATGTTATACTTTTGTCGTTTTAAAAAATTATGTTCAATTATTAGCTTTAGTTTTGATAAACTATTAAAATGAAATTAATCAGTATACTTTCTCTTAATATTTAAGGGGTAATTTAAGATAAGCACTATAAATTATAAAAAATGATAAAGGTAAAGAAAAAATGTAACATAAAAACTTATGATGGATAATTAATCCAAGTATTTTTTAAGAATTTAAGGTAGTTCTTGAAAAGTTGAAACTATTTGAAAATAGTTAGTTTAGGAAGGATAAATATGAAATTTGAAAAAGATGCTACTTATGTAGTAGCCCTTGGCGGACTAGGTGAAGTCGGCAAAAATATGTATGCTTTTATGCATAATGATGAAATATTTGTTATTGATGCAGGAGTTATGTTTCCAGAATCGGATCTTTTAGGAGTTGATTATGTCATTCAAGATACAACTTTCTTAAAAGAAAATGAAAGTAAGATTAAAGGTTTAATAATTACGCACGGTCATGAAGACCATATTGGTGGTATTTCCTTTTTATTACAAAATGTTAATATTCCGGTTATATATGCTCCAAAGATTGCGGCGGATTTAATTGTTAAAAAGTTAGTTGATCGTAATATTACTTATGATAATATGGAAATTTTTAATGAAGATTACCATATTAAAACCAAGTTTTTTGATATTGAGTTTGTTAGTATTACTCACTCTATCCCTGATAGTTATGCGGTAGTTTTACATACACCAAATGGAGTAATATTTGAAACTGGGGATTATAAATTTGATTTAACGCCAATTGGTCCCATGGCTAATATTCATAAAATGGCTAAAATTGGGAGTGAAGGGGTCAAGCTTTTAATGGCTGATTCAACTAACTCTTTAAGTGAAGGATTTTCAAAAAGCGAGTCTGTTGTTGACGAACAAATTACGGATATTATAAGAGCGCACAATGGTCGAGTTATTATTGCTACATTCGCCTCAAATATTTTTAGACTTAAACATATTATTGAATCGTGTCAAGAAAATAATCGTAAGATAATTACTTTTGGGCGTTCTATGGAAAATGCAATTGAAATTGCTTTAAATAATGGTTTGATTGAAGATAAGACAATTTTTATTGATGCTAATCAAGCTAAGGATATGAAGCATAATGAAGTTTGTATTTTATGCACTGGTACTCAAGGTGAACCTTTAGCAGCTTTATCAAGAATCGCTAACGGAACGCATAAGCAAATTAGTTTATTACCAGATGATTTAGTTGTTTTCTCATCGAGTGCTATTCCAGGGAATGCTTCAAGTATTAATAATGTTATCAACAAGTTATATTTAAAAGGCGTTAAAGTATTTACTAATCAAGATTTAAGTAATGTTCATACTTCTGGCCATGCTAATCAAGAAGAGCAAAAGTTAATGATGCGTTTGATTAAGCCAGAGTATTTTATGCCAATGCACGGTGAATATCGTATGTTAAAGAAGCAAGCTGAGACTGCTACTTTATGTGGAGTTAAGCCAGAAAATACTTTTGTTATGCAAAATGGGGAAACTTTGGTTTTAGATAATAACGGTGTTAGAAAAGGGCCAAATATCCAAGCTGGTGATGTTTATGTTGATGGTTCTAGGATTGGGGATATTGGTTCAGTTGTCATTAAAGATCGTAAGTTAATGAGTAAAGATGGTATTTTGGTTACTATTCTTAATATTAATCCGTTTACTAAGAAGTTATTAATTAAACCAAATGTTACAACGAGAGGTTTTGTTCTAGTTAATGAAAACATTGAATTAATTAATTCAATTGAAAGAAAAATTAGTGATATTGTTATTAGTTATTTAAAAAATAATGATTATAATTATGTTGACTTAAGAAATACTATTATTTTAGAATTACATCCTTTTATCAACAATTTAACTGGTCGTAGACCAACTATTATTCCTGTAATTATGGAAGTTAAAAAATAGTTATAACACGCAAAAAAGAATCAAATTCAATGGCGTTGAAGATGATTCTTTTTTATTTTGCATAATTTGGTTTGCTATTACTTTTAGCCTTTAATGAGTTCAAAATTGACAACTTCTCTCCTCTCCTGGCCATTAAATAGCAAATTAATTATTTTGTTTAATTTTGTGAGTTTATTAGTTTTCATAAATTTTTTCATAATATTTTTGTTATTTTTGGTATTAAACATACATTGAAACGCCATCCATTCCATCGTAGGCATCTTTAGCCTTAGCAGTGTTAAATAAGAAAACGTTTCCATATCCATTTATATGAAATGAATAATTTTTACTTTGACTTAAAGTCACTGAACTTGTCGCATGTTGGTAACTACCATAAACTAGACCACCTGTATCGTTAACATCAAGTGACATGTAAGCGTAGATATCTGCAGTAGCATTTGAAGGTAGTTTGTATGAGCAACCTAAACCATCGGAATTTTTAACATATTCAGTGCAAGTGTGGTTTGAGCCATTTACTTTAAAAATAGTTCCATAACCGTTACCGTACTGGCTAGTATTAGAAAACATTACGCCAATAACATCATAACTTTTTACTCTTGGTTCATATTTCCAAGTATTTGTTAAGCTAACAACACATACCCCGTTATGGCATGTTTTGCTTATAGCTAGTCTTTTGGCTTGAGTTTCCACATACGATGATGTTCTTGATTGAATATAATCTGTTTTTGGTTCTTCAACTATTATTTCAACATCTTTATTGTTAACATCAGCCCGATTAATAAAATCATAATCTTCTTGATTCATTACTTCAATAAATTGTTCATTAAACATTGTTTTAGCATAATTATATTCTTTTTCCGTCAAACTAATACCGTTGGAATTAGTATAGTAAATATCTTTATTAGATTCAGCATTTACTTTCCCAATGCCAATTATCGCAGTAGTTAATACCAATAGCGATAAAACCTTTTTCACTTCTATTCTCTCCTTTCTACATTTTCATTGTAGCATAAAATCAAAAAAATGAGCGTTCCCTACCGTCACATCTCATTTTTTTATTAATTCATAATAGTTATCCTTAAAGTTTTCTATCAAGTTTACATTATTTTCACAATCAAACATAATACATTCGTTATTTTTTAAATCATAAGTAGCTATTCGCTCAGTATTACTATTCTTTAAACTGATAATATATAAAACATCACTCTTATAATCATAAATATACTGAATATCATCATCATAAATGCTCATTTGCTTTGTATCATAATAATACTCAAAATTAACATTTTTACTGTTTATATTTGTACTATATTTATAACAATTATTTGAATCATTATAATTAAACTTTTCATTAACAATCTTTGGTAAATCATTATTAATTTTTTTATTACTTTCTTTTTTAATACTACTACCATCATCTTTATTAATATTAAAAATTTTATTATTAGCCATTTCTAAGCTAGCATCTAATTTTACTGTTTCAACTTCATCATTATAATAAATATCAACATATAAATCATCGATAAACTTTTCAAGATTTTCGAAGTTTAAATAGTTATCACTATCATCAAAATTTCGTAATGTAGCGCCATCTTCACGACTACTTAATACTATTTTATTATCTCCATCTTTAGCATAAAATTCATAACCATCATATTCTTTATCACCATGCTCATTTGAACTTACAATATCACCAAACTTAATATAAGATTTATTTTTAGAAATAATCATTAAAGTATTCTTAATATCATATTTATCATTTCTAGCACCAACACTATAAACTTTAATAGAATTATAATTAAAAATAAAGTATGAGCCTAATAATAGAAAACTTAATACCAAAGTTACAATGATAATTGATTTGTGAGCTATATCAATTTTCTTTTTGCTTTCATTCATAATAGTTGCAGATAAACTTTCAATATCTTTTGCATTTTTAGGATTTTTGCGTTCACCATAAATAATCTCATCGATTGTAATATCATAAATTTTTGATAAAGACATTAAACAATCAACAGCTGGTATTTTACTAGCATGTTCCCATTTAGATACCAATGATCTGCTTACATTTAACATATCGCCTAATTGATCTTGCGTTAAATTTTTATCTTCTCTTAAGCTTCTTAAAAATTCTGCCATCTTTTCAATATTCATATATAATTACCTCACATCTATTAGATAATTATATCACAATCAATATTACAATTAAAACATTTTATCGATACTTTTTGGCACTTTATCTTTTAGTACTGTTTCCACAATTTTATCTTCTTTTTCTTTACTGATATTTTTACCAGTCATTTTTGATAAAGTTGTTATAACCTCACGAATGGTGTTTTCATTTTTCATATTACCATTATTTAATTTTTCTGCTAAATCTAAAATAGTTTTTTTATTAACTTTCGTTTTTCTTTCAACTTTATTAAAAAATTCATCATTAAAATTCATTCTAATCACCTGCTACTAATATATGAAGACAATTAAAAAAAGAGACAATTATCTCTAATAATTTTTCTCTTTTATCTTTTTTAAAACCTTATCAACATCAATATCTAATTCTTTATTTTTATCTTTATTTGGTTTATTTTGAGCTTTGTTTTTCTTTTGTGTATTGTTCTTTTTAGTCTTATTATTATGATTATAATTTGACTTTGATTTATTGTTATTTTGCTTATTTTTAGAATTATTATTCTTATTTTTTGGTTTTGTTTTTACTTCTTGTTTATCTTTTTCTTCTTTTATTAACTCAGGTTTAATAGACTCATTTTTGGTCTCACTATCTAAAGATTCTAATTTATTTTCTTCTTTATTAGGAGAAGAATCAGCGGTTTCTAATAATTTAGTTTCTTCTTTTTTATCTATTTCCTTAGATTCTTCTATTTCTTTTTCTTGGTGCTTATCTTTAATTTTCTCATCGTTAATATCTTCATTAATTAGTGATTTATTACTTAAACGATTCTTTATTTCTTCTTTTAATTTTTCTTCTTCTTCTTTAGATAATTTATTATCTTTAGTTTCTAGAGATTTATCTACTTTCTTTTTAGTATCAAATAGATTTAACATTTTAAGTAAGTCATAAATTAAGATACCAAATGATGGAATTAACACTAAGAATAATTTGGAACCTTGTTTAAGCAAGAAGAATTGAGCTTGACCTAATTGAGGAATTTTTAAAACAACTTTACCAATTATATTATTAAATTCTACTGGCGTTTCATCAGGAACTAGGTTATTATCACCTTTAGTAGTAAAATAATAAGTTCCGTTATTATAAGTGATTTTATTAATTCTATGAGTTATAGTCTCACCATAATTTATTTTACTTTGCGAAATAAATGTGATGACATCGCCTTCTTTAAGTTTAACAGGATCATCAATTCTTAAGTTAACAACAACATCATAAACTTTAATTGTTGGTAACATTGAACCGGATATGATAGTATATAAGGAAACAATTGGTCTAAATCTTTCACCTTTTCTTGCATAAATATTAGTAGCTATAACATAGTAAATTAGAAAGGCTGCAAGTAACATTAGAAGGGCAAAAATTGTCCAACTAATTATGTCTGCAATCATTCTGAATACGGATTTTTTGCCTTTATTTTTATTTGACATACTTGATTCCTTTCTAATTATTTTACAACGATTTCTAAGTTAGTGCTGAATATTTTTCCCTGATCAACATTTTGATCTTGATATGTTTCTTTAAATTCATAATTGATTACATAAGTATTTTCAGAGTTTGGTCCGATTACTTCATTTTCAATTAATGGAGATTCAATATATGGTGCTTTAGAGAAACCTATTTTTTTATCATTACGAGTTAAGGTATAGTCTAAGTTATTAGTTTTAGTAAATGTATTAATAACATTTTTCCAATTTAATGTATAGCGAACAGTATCATTGCTATTATTTTTAATTTTAAATACTTGTTTACCGGTCCAACCGGGACCAACATCTTCGGCTTTTAGAACAATGATATCTTCAATAAAGAAGTTTTGACCTAAGACGATTTCGATTTCATTACATTTGGTATCACATTTACCATCACCATCGGCATCGCAATTATAATCACATTTGCCGTCGTTATTAGTATCGCAATTTAAATCACATTTGCCATCGTTGTTGGAATCAATATTTAAATCAGCTTTACCATCACCATCTAAATCTATGTTCTTATCTGGCCATTCATCGCCATTGGTATCACAGTTTAAATCACATTTACCATCACCATTGGTATCGGTATTAGTTTTATTCCAATCGGCTTTGCCATCTTTATCTTTATCAATATTAACATCAGACTTACCATCTTTATCAATATCTAAGTTTGTATCAGGTTTACCATTGCCGTTCGTATCAATGTTAATATCAGGTTTGCCATCGCCATCAATATCTATGTTACGATCGGGCCAACCATCACCATTATCGTCGCAGTTTAAATCGCATTTACCGTCACCATTAGTATCTTGATTCATTTGGTTCCAGTCGCCTTTACCATCACCGTCTTTATCAACATTAATATCTGGTTTGCCATCTTTATCAATATCTAGGTCAGTGTCTGGTTTACCATCACCATCAGTGTCAATATTAACATCAGGCTTACCATCGCCATCGACATCAACATTACGATCGGGCCATTCATCATTGTCGGTATCGCAGTTTAAATCACATTTACCATCGCCGTCAGTATCTTGGTTCATTTTGTTCCAGTCGGCTTTGCCATCTTTATCTTTATCAACATTGATATCAGGAATACCATTCTTATCAAAGTCTATGTTAGTATCAGCTTTGCCATTACCATTAGTGTCAATATTAGTATCAGCTTTGCCATCTTTGTTATTATCACAGTTAACATCACATTTATTATCTTTATTGCTATCAATATTTATGTCAGCTTTGCCATCACCATCAATATCAATATTTAAATCAGGCCATTCATCACCATCGATATCACAGTTTAGATCACATTTACCATCGCCGTTAGTATCGGTGTTAGTTTTATTCCAATCGGCTTTGCCGTCTTTATCTTTGTCAACATTAACATCTGGTTTACCGTCTTTATTAATATCTAAGTTAGTATCTGGTTTACCATTATCATTAGTATCAATGTTAATATCTGGTTTACCATCGCCATCAATGTCGATATTACGATCTGGCCAGCCATCGCCATCAGTATCGCAGTTTAAATCGCATTTACCATCACCATTGGTATCTTGATTGATTTTATTCCAATCAGCTTTACCATCTTTATCTTTATCAACATTAACATCTGGTTTACCATCTTTATTAATATCTAAATTAGTATCAGCTTTGCCATCTCCATTAGTATCAATATTTAAGTCTGGTTTGCCATCACCATCAATGTCAATATTTATATCAGGCCAGCCATCACCATCGGTATCACAGTTTAAATCGCATTTACCATCGCCATTAGTATCTTGGTTAATTAAATTTTTATTAGGTTTGCCATCTCCAGTAGTATCGACATTTACATCAGGTTTGCCATCTTTATTGATATCTAAATTTGTATCTGGTTTGCCATTGCCAGTAGTATCAATGTTGATATCTGGTTTACCATCACCATCAATATCAATATTTATATCAGGCCATTCATCACCATCGGTATCACAATTTAAATCACATTTACCATTACCGTTAGTATCTTGATTAATTTTATTCCAATCAGCTTTGCCATCTTTATCTTTATCAACATTAACATCAGGAATACCATCTTTATTAATGTCTAAATTTAAATCAGGTTTAGTATTATCATTAGTATCAATATTAATATCGGGTTTACCATCACCATCAGTGTCTATATTAATATCGGCTATACCATCGCCATCAATATCAATGTTAATATCTGGCCAACCATCACCATCAGTATCACAGTTTAAATCACATATACCATCACCATTAGTATCTTGGTTGATTAAATTTTTATCTGGTTTACCATCACCATTGGTATCAATATTAAAGAAAACTTCATCTAATTTAGTCTTGCTATATGTTACATTAACATAGGGTTTTTTGCTAAACCATTTAGAACAGTTAACATCACATTTACCATTACCATTTAAATCTAAATTAACCTCAGGAACATTGTCTTTATTAATATCTATATTTAGCCAAAACCTATGCCTTTTAGAAGCACAACAACCAATAAGCAAAAGAATAATTATTATGATAATTATAATAGTCATAATTATTTTTTTTATATTTTTATCTTTTTTATTTTCTTGTTTAGTGGAAACTTCTTTAATATCGGTAAACTCTTCTTTTTTCTTTGGCATTTCCATTGGGTTTTCAGTATTATTTTTATTATTCATTTGTACTATCTCCTTCTACAATATTAACTTGTTGTGGATTATCACTAGACTTTACACTTTTTTGAAATGATATGTATATCATGATTGATGAAATTACAGTAAATATTAAGGCGACAACGAAACATGATACCATCATTGCTAGTATTAAGTTGCGTTCTTTTTCATCTTTTTTGATGTAATCATATAATTTGGTAAGAAATTTAGTTTTAATTTCTTCTGACTCTTTTTGATTTATCATTATAAAGCCTCAATTACTCAGAAGCGGCCGCTACTGCTTCTAAAGACGCACTAAAGGTCTTAGCCATTTCTCCTGATTGATCTAAACCAGTATCTGTGTAATGTATTTGTAACTGGCATGTATTGGAACTACCTACGGCAAGGGTTCCAGAAATTAGGGTTGTTGGTGCGGCAGGCATTTCTTGATTAGTACCAGTTCCGGTTGTACTTGTTTCAGTACAAGAAATTGAATATTTTAAACCTGTTATACCTGTGTTAGTAATAGTCTTCCAATTAATTTTATATGTTATTGGCACAGTTCCTGTATTAGTAAATTTAATAGTTTTTATTTTAGTTGAAGTACCTGGAATAGCATTTGTTAAATTTATAGCCTCACCATCACTATAGGTTGCTGTTATATTAGCGGATGTAAATCTACTATTAGAATTATCAGGATTTACAACCGTAAATTTAGCTACAAAGTAAGCATAAGAAGTAGTTACAGTTAATACAATGACACTAATAAATAATATAAAAGCCAGTATTCCTTGATATATTTTTCTCTCCGCACCTTTATTATTCTTCATACGATATCACCTATTATAATAATAGCAAAATTATTGCTTTTATTCAAGAACTATATCATTCTATTTTCCCTAATTTTTACTTTAAGAAATATTAAAAAACTTATAAAATTAGTTATTCTTAAAGACTTACAAGTATGTCCGGATGTTAATATAAAAATTACCAGTTTTTTGGCAAAAAAACGGTAATTTTCTTTCGGGGCGATTAAATATTTAACAGAATATTAATTACAGAAACAGTCATAATCATTGCTAAAATTATCATAAAAATATTAGCAGTTAAGGCTGTAATGCAAGCCAATGACATTGATAAAAGTAAATAAGTAATTAAAAACAATGCACTCCCATAATTTATACTTTGATACCTTTTAGAATAATATTTTCCCGTTAAAATGAAAGCAATCGCAAATATTATCCTTGGACTCACACCATTCTAAAAATTGATGATACCCTCATTATTTAGGCAAGAAAAATATAGTATCTGTATTATATTTCTTATAATAGAACTAATAATTGGCATTAGAAATCACCCCCTTTTTAATTATCATAACATATAATTTTTCTATCTAGGTCATTTCTAAAAATTTTTATTAGTAGCCATAAAAAAAGACCTAACATTTAATCGTTAAGTCTTAATCTGTCAGTATTTAAATACTAGCTATTTGCAACTTGTTCAGCATTAACTTTAACTGAGAAAGTTTGTCCTTGTTGACCAGCTTGGTCACCATTGTTAGCATATTCAACAATTAAATAATATTTCTTGTTAGTATTATAAGCAACATCAATAGTTTCTGTTGACTTAGTAGCACTACTTAAAATAACTGTTTCAGATGCTGGAATTCCAGTACATGATGCTTCATCATGATATTGAACGCCACCAGTTGCTGCATCAGATTTAACAGCTGAAGTACAAGCAACATTAACATCAGTACCAACTTCAATCAATCTCCAAGTTACATCGGATTTAAATGCTTCTGGAATTGTAGGAGTTACAGTGATTTTTGCTTTAGCAGAAACATCTCCTGCTTCTCCAGCACCTTTAATTGTTAATGATTGAGCACCTTTAAAGCCGGGATAAGCAGTTGTACTGTTAATTGCATCACCAATAACAATATTAGTGCTTGCTAATTTCTTAGTTTTAACACTATTTACAGCATCATTGTTACTAACTGTAAAGTTAGCAGTAAAGTATGCGAATGTTGTACCAATTACAGCAGTTAATAATGTAGCAACAGCTATTACGCTTAAAAAGATAACATTTTTCTTCTCCATGATTTTTTATCCTCCTCTATGATTACATAATACCAAATTCTAAAAATGATTTCAACCCTTTTTTTGAATAATTTATAATTTGTAAATTTTAGAGCGGATATATTTTAGTATTACAATAGCACTTGGGTTACCTTATAACCATAAATTTCAAGGATGGCTACTATCCTTCGACTTTTATTACCGGCATTACAATAAATATAATAATGTTTATTTTTATCTAATAAATTTTGAAAATTATACGATAATTCAGTAAATGGAATATTAATGGCCCCATTCTGATGTTTTATTTTATAAAAACTAGCATCTTCTACATCAATTAGGGGTCCTAACGACGGATTATAATCTTTAATATTAATAACTTGCATAAAAAAACTCCTTTCGTTATATTTTATGAAGGAGTATTCTTTTAGTAATAAGTATTTTAATCGCCAAAGAAGTCATCAAAAAATTCATCATCAGATATGGTATTATTATCGGATTTTATTTCTTCCGGTTTGATGTTAATAATAGGTTTATCTTCACTTTTTATAACTTCATTTTCAATTTTTTTGTCTTCGATATGCTGTTTTGTTTCAGCATTATTTTTTATTTCACTAATACTAGGTGTAGAAATAAATTTATTATTTTCGTTAGCACCATTTGTATTAACATTAGCATTTATAGGATTATAAAGCATATCTCTTAAGTTGCCACCAACAGCAGGTTTTGGTGTTTCTAATAAAACTTCATCATTATTTTCAAATATGTCATTAGAAATTACTGGCTCTTCTTTTAAAGGAGCTATTGGTTCTGGTTCAACAACTTTTGGTTCTTCTTTTATTTTTACTTTTTCAATTTTTGGTTCTACGGCTATTTCAGAAACATGATTTTTTTCTTCTGCTACAGGTTCAATTTTAGCTTCTTTTATCTCTTCTTTAGGCTCTACTACTTTAGCACTTGCAGTATCATTGCCAATTAAATTAGCTAAAAGAGTATCTAAATCAGGAACTTTAAAATTTAATTCTTCTACTGGTTCTGACTTTGGCATTTTAACAGATTCTGGTTCTGTTTTTGGCAAAATTTGTTCTATTTCAGGTTCTGTTTTAACTGAAACTTTAGCAGCCTCTGGTTTGGCATCAATATTTATATTATCAGTTAAAGAAGCAAATAAATCATTATTATTTAATGGCTTTTCTTCTTTAAAATCTTTACTATTATCTAATCCTAAGTCGATTGGTTTAATTTCTGAAATATTCTCAGTTGGCTTAGGTGGTTCAATATTAGTAGTTTCTGAGGTTTTTTCTTTATTATTTTGAGCTTCTAGTTCTTTTTGCTTAGCTTCTTCAGCATCTAATTCAGCAATTTTTTTATCAATGTCTTTTAACATAGCATCTAAATCTAGACCACCAGTTGGACTCTTTGGTGTTGAAGGAGTACTATCAAATGGATTAGATGGTCCGAAGGGATTAGCTGATGCACCAAATGGACTAGAACCACCGAATGGGGAGTTGCCAAAAGGATTATCAAAAAGATTTGGTCCTCCAAACGGATTACTATTAGCATTTGGATTATTTATAGATTGCTCTTTTTTCTTTTCTTTAACAAATGTTTTTATATCAAATAATTGTACAGGCTTAGCTTCTCTTTGTGGAAATGGTTCATCAACTTGTTGATAGCCCCAATTAGTCTTATAATCAAATTGCAATTTAGTTTTGAAGGGACCTTTACGCATTCTAATAAGTAAAGCTTCGCCCATTTTAAATTTTTGTAAATCAGTTACAGTTACTAGTGGTGTTGAAGCTGTTTTATCCTTATCTTTTGATTTAACTTCACCACACATTTTACTTATTTCTTCTAAGGCAGCAAGCTCGCTAGAAATTAAATAGATAGTATTACCACAGTTACCACGAATTACTTCGGCAACTTCTTTACCATATACATCGTTTAACTGAGCAAAGTTTTGAATAATGAAGGTAAAACGCATATCGCGACTTCGGGCAGCAGTTACCATTGAATCAACATCTTTTAAAGGTGGCATATTGGCAAATTCATCTAAGATAAAATTAGTTCTGATTGGTAATTTACCACCATTTTTTTGAGCAACATCAATTAGAGTCTCGTAAGCTTGTTTAATAAAGATTGTTGCTAAGGCATGATAAGTTGTTTTTTCATCATGAATAACAATAAATACCGCTGTTTTTTGACGCCCTATATCTAAAATACTAAAATCACTATGTCCTAACATCTCTGATAAGTTTTCACGGGATGCAAAAAGTCTTATCTTTTGTCTAAAGGTTGACATAATACCACCCTTAGTATCGCTTGGAGCGTTAATGGTATTAGCAGCAAATGTATATGCAGATGAAGATTCACCTTTCATAGTAAAATATTCTTTTGTATAGTTAGAAGGTCCTAAACGCTCTTCACCAACGGTTGACATATAACTAATGGAGTTAATGTTTATTTCTTCTTCTTTGGCATCTTGGAAAAGTCCTAATGCTAAACCCGAGAAGAAGTCGGCAGCACTTTTTTCCCAGAATGGTTCACCCTTGTTATTTGGGTCATACAAGATATTTAAGGCAACATCATCTAGTAACTCCGTTGCTTTATCCATATTTCCCATTTTCATATATTGATATGGCAAAGTTAAGGGATTCCAAGCATTACCATTTAAAGGATCACGGAAGTTCAATACAATAACATTATATCCTAAGTCTTTTAGACGATGAGCTGCTGATGTATAAAGTTCGCCTTTAGGGTCGGTGATAATCATTGATTCACCTTTTTTAGCAAGTAAGTTAACTAATGGTTTAACGATACATTGGGATTTACCAGAACCAGAAGCACCTATAACAACAGTGTGATATTCGCCATTATCAACCCATACTTTATGTTTTTTAGTATCATAAATCAAAGGGATACCCGCAGCATTTACAGTTGGAGCAGTATAATCTACTTCTGTTACCCCTCTATCACCTTTAATATCTTTATCTTTGGCCCAAGAAGAATAACCAGTTTCTACTTTATCTTCGACAACTAAGCCGATTCCTTTTTTACCTTTTTTCTCAAAAACATAAGAAGAAACGGAAGCAAAAATAACAATAACACATACAACATAAAGTAGTAATGTTAACCCTAGATAAGCACCTGAAAAAGCAGGAAATGGATTTAATCCCCAAAGTGTTCCTGATGATCCAAAGGTAACAAAGTTCATTACCCCAATAGCGCATAAATAAAGCAAAAATACTAAAAAGCACGCTAATATAATTAAGTCTTTTTTTGATATTCTAAATTTCACTTGCAACACCCAATTTCTATGTTTATTATACTATAATAGTTA
>CAKOMC010000021.1 GCA_934096535.1 uncultured Bacilli bacterium
GTTGGGGTTTTAGAGATTGTTAAAGATGATCAGGTGCTTTATGGGATTAGTGATGATGGAAATATTAAGATTGATAAGTATAATGGATTGAGTTTGGAAAGAAAATTTGGTAAGAGATGTGATTAAGGAGAGTTAGAGTATTTTAGAAATAAGGTTGTTATTAAAAGTAGATGTGTTTTACTGGGGAGGTTTTTAAATGAGAAATGATTTACTAAAATTAAAAGAAGAATTGGAGCAGGTTCGCAAATATGTTCCTTTGTTTGGTAGCAGCAAGGAAGCAATAAGTTTGGCTAGTAGGGAAGAAGGAAAAACACTTTCTGAATATAAGGCTCAAGCTGAGAAAGATACAGACCGTCTTGTAAAAGAGTGTGAAAATCTTTTTGAACAGGCTGTTATTTTATTTGGCAAAAATAATATTCGGTATGACTCGCTTGTACTTACAACAAAGACGGGTCTTCTATGTGATTCTGATTTTATTTATGGTTTAGAGCGTAACTATGATAAATATGATAGTGAAGAAAAATTTTATGTTGGAGGCGCAATAATTGGCGAAACTGTAGTTGCTATTGACGGTATTAGTAATGTAATTCTTGATAATATTGGCAAAAATGTATCTTTAGCATGTGTTCCAATGCGTTTTTCTATTAATACTGCTAAAAGTAGAGCTCATGATTATGATGGAACAGAATTTTTTAGTTTGTATGATTGTATTGAAGAAAAGTATTTAGATTCTGCGGCTCGTGGTAAAATTGATGAATTATGTAAGAAAAATATTTCAGGAGTTGTTAATTTTAATAAATTTGTTCAAATAGTTAAATCGCTTGGATATGATGTAAGTTTTACTTTGGGGTATCAGCGTATGAATATCCGCAATTATGAAAGAAATTTAAGAGATTTTTCATTTAATAATGGTGTTGAGATATCATTTGATTTTGATGAGGCTGAATCGGGAATGAAAAGAAGATTAAAAAGGTAAAAGCTATGACTATGTGAATAATATTCTAATGATATGATTAGATACACAACAGCGAAATCTTGAGTGAGGCTAGGTAAAATTTGGCTTCGCTCATTTTAAATGTCAAAGAGAATTTATCGTAGTGTCAATTTTGTATTCTCTAAAATACTTTTTTTATTAAATATCAAATTTTGTATTCTGTAGAATACTTTTTTGTGAAATTTATGTATTTTGTATTCTATAGAATACTTTTTTGCAAAAATGCTTGCTTTTGTATTTTAAAACATACTATTATATTGTGATAATAAATTAAAAATAATGCATTTGTAGATAACTAAAGAATATTTTAACAAAGATTGAAAAAAGTTTAGGTAGAAGTGCAATTAATATAGACTTTAAATTAATTGTATGCTATTTTAGTAGCACAAGTAACAGTTGATTATGGTTATACTGTGTTGTGGAGGTATTAAAATGATGAATGATTTGCTAAAATTAAAAGAAGAATTAGAAATGGCGCGTAAATATGTTCCTTTAGTTGGCTTTAAAGAAGAAGATATTGCCACTGCTTCTAAATCAGAAGCAAGAACGCTTTTAGAATATGCGGCTATGGAAAATACGGATGAATTTGTTGTATTGTGTGAAAATCTTATAAAAGAAGCAGTGGTGTTATTTGGAAAAAATAATATTCCTTGTGATTTCTTAAGACTTTCAACTGCTTTTGGTTTTTTATGCACTCCAGAGTTGATTGAATTTTTAAGGGATAAGTATACGGAACTTTGTTCAGATAATCCAGAAGTTTGTTGTAGTAAAATAATATTTAATAATATTGGCACAAATGCCTCGCTAAAATATATTCCGATGAGATTTTCTGTAAATCTTGCTGGCAGTGGTATTTTTGATACTAACAGTAAAAAAATTTTGAATTTAAATGATTATTTAAAAAAGGAATATATCCCACAAATTAAGAAAATATCAGAAATAGATGAGTTGTGTCAAAAGAGTATTTTTGCTGTTGTTGATATTGAGAAATTTCTAAAAAAAATGTTAGAACTTGGTTATTATGTAAATTTTGCCAATTATGATTATTTAATGAAATTATCGGATTACATAAAGTTATTAAATGAGACTTCGTTTACTACTGATATAGATGTATTAGCAGATTTTAAATCTGCTGAATTAAAAAGAAAAAAGGAATTAAAAAGAGAAAATTTAGAATAATCGTAAGAAAATTTATGGGTTATTTTGATTATTTAAAAGAAAAATTTGTTATATAAGTAAAACGATAAACAAATTTAAATGCAAGCCTTCTTAAGGGAGTGGAGGGCGGGAAGTAATCAATAATTCATATAGACAAATAAAAAATAAGTAACAAATAAAAGAAAATGTGCTATACTAGGAGTAATTAACAAGGAACAAATGGGTACCTAAGCGTCTTCGAAAAGAGAGCCTTTTGGTTGGTGAAAGATAGGCAAGATTAATAGGGAGTATGGATTTGGGAGTTAAATCGTTTAATCGCGTTAAGAAAAGAGTGTATGTTAAGTCATAAAATAAGGTGGTACCGCGGTAATTCGTCCTTATATTTATGGCTTTTTTATATTCTTAAGGATTAAATGATAAAGGTAAGAAAGGTATGATAATTATGGAAAAGAAGAAATTTTATATTAGTACAGCTATTGCTTATACTTCAGGTAAACCACATATTGGTAATACTTATGAGATTGTTTTAGCCGATGCGATAGCAAGATTTAAAAGATTAGAAGGATACGATGTTTATTTTCAAACCGGTACTGATGAACATGGGGAGAAAATAGAGTTAAAAGCTAAGGAAGCAGGTATTACTCCTAAAGATTTTGTAGATAATGTATCAGGAGAAATTAAAAATATTTGGGATACAATGAATACCAGTTATGATAAATTTGTAAGAACTACCGATAAACATCATGAAGAAGTAGTCCAAAGAATATTTAAGAAAATGTATGATAAAGGGGATATTTATAAGGGTGAATATAGCGGTCTTTATTGTACACCTTGTGAATCTTTCTGGACGGAAAGCCAGTTAGTTGATGGTAAATGCCCTGATTGCGGTAGAGATGTTGAAGAGAAAAAAGAAGAAGCATACTTTTTTAAATTATCTAAATATCAAGATAGATTGATTGAATATATTGAATCACATCCTGATTTTATTCTTCCAGTAGCGCGTAAAAATGAAATGATTAATAATTTTATTAAAACTGGTTTACAAGATTTATGTGTTTCGCGTTCAACTTTTAGTTGGGGAATTCCGGTAACTTTTGATCCTAAACATATTGTTTATGTATGGCTTGATGCTTTAACTAACTATATTACTAATATTGGTTATGATGTTGATGGTGGTAATGAAGATTTTAAGAAATGGTGGCCAGCTGATTTACATTTAATTGGTAAAGATATTATTAGATTTCATACTATTTATTGGCCTTGTTTCTTAATGAGTTTAGATTTACCATTACCAAAACGAGTATTTGGACACCCTTGGTTAATCATGGCTGATGGCAAGATGAGTAAGTCAAAAGGAAATGTTGTTTATGCTGATGATTTAGTAAAAAAATATGGTGTGGATGCAATTAGATATTATTTTCTACATGAAATACCTTTTAGTGCGGATGGGGTATATAGTGAAGATTTATTAGTTGAAAGAATTAATAGTGATTTAGTAAATATTTTAGGTAATTTAGTTAATCGTACTGTTAGTATGGCTTATAAATATTTTGATGGGGTAATTAGTAATCCTTGTGTTAGAGAAAGTATTGATGATGAACTAATTAATATGAGTGAAAATCTTTATAATAATGTTAAGATTAAAATGGATAGTTTACATATTGGAGAGGCTATTGATGAAATATTTAATGTTTTAAAAAGATGTAATAAATATATTGATGAGACAACTCCTTGGGTTTTAGCGAAAGATGAGGCAAAGAAGGATAGACTGGCTACGGTTTTATATAACTTGTTAGAAAGTATTAGAGTTTGTAGTATTCTTCTTGGAGCTTATTTACCTGATACTAGTGCCAAGATTTTAAAACAATTAAATACGGAGCAAACAAGCGTTGAAAGTACCTTACATTTTGGGGCTTTAGAAACTGGTAAGACTTTAGGGGAACCTGAACATTTATTTGCTAGAATTGAGGTTAAATAGATGTTTTGTGATACTCATTGTCATATTTTAAGTGAATATTATGAGGATATTGAAAGTGTTTTAGAAGAGGCAAAAGAAGCAGGAGTTTCTAGGGTAATTAATGCTGCTTACAACTTAGAAAGTAGTAAGGAAGTAATGGCATTAGTGAAAAAGTACCCTGAGATGTATGGTGTAGTGGGCTTGCATCCAGAAAATATCTCCGAAGATTTTGATTATACCATTTTTGATAATTTAGATAAAAAAATAGTGGGTATTGGAGAGATTGGTTTAGATTATCACTATACTAAGGATAATAAAGATAAACAGATAGAAATATTTGAGCATCAATTAAATATCGCTGAAAAACTAAACTTACCGGTGGTTATTCATAGTCGCGAGGCGGCGGGTGATACTTTAGAAATTTTAAAAAAGCATCATAACTTTGGAGTTATTCATTCCTTTAGTGGTAGTTTAGAAATGGCTAAAGAATATATTAAGTTAGGCTTTGTTTTAGGGGTTAATGGGGTAGTTACTTTTAAAAATTGTAATCTAAGTGATACTCTAAAAAATATAGATATAAATAGTATTATTTTAGAAACAGACAGTCCTTATCTTACACCTGTGCCTTTTAGAGGAACACAAAATAATCCAGCAAAAATGATGAATACAGCGAAGTTTGTGGCTGATATTTATGGAGTTTCTTTAAGTGAGTTAGCAAAAATTACCAATCAAAATATCAAGAGAATTTTTGACATTTAAGATATGCTATGATAGACTTTTAGCAGGTGGTGTTTTAATTTTGAAAATATTTTTACGAGGAATACAAGGCCTAATGGTAATAGGTATTGCTATGTTACTTGGTTCTTCTAGTGGAATAAATTATTATAATAACACAAGTAATTCTAACCTTGATTTTACCTTGGATTTAAATGCAATGGCAATGAAGTTAGAAAATGATATTAAAAATGATATTTATAGTGCTAAAGATACTTATACTGGTTATTTAACTGGTTATGGCGCTGATTGTCCTTTATGTAGTGGACATCTGGCTTGTATGAGTAATTTAGATGTTTTAAATGGTAATGTTACTTACGAGGATAAAACTTATGGAAAAGTAAATATTGTTGCTTCCTCGAAGGCTTTGCCTTGTGGGACTATTATCCGAATTAACGAACATAAATTACATAGTGAACCTATGTATGCGATAGTTCTTGATAGAGGTGTTAGTAAATATAATTTAGACTTATTAACTGTTAGTGAGGCTTATGCTTATAAGAATGTTGGTAGGTCCGTGGTATCTTATGATGTCTTAAGAAAAGGCTGGTAAGATACCTTTTTTAATTTAGAATTTTAAGGTATAATGGACTGGAAATTAATTTGTTTAGAGGTATGTGGAAATATATTTAGGTAAAAATAATAGGAGGAAAAAGGTATGTATTTAAAAGAAGACGATATAACTGATATTAATAGAATTGATGAATATAATGCTGATTATAAAAGAATGTATCCTGGTTTTAAACCATTTGTAACTAGAGAAAATTTTGCTGATTTTTTAAAAAGCGTTGAAGATAAAAAGAATGGCATTGGTAATAATGGGGTTAAAGAGATTTTTTATTTTGCTATTGAAGATGATAAGATAGTTGGTCATGCAAGCATTAGATTAAATCCAGAGGTTGATGGAGATACTTATAAATTTTCGGGACACATAATGTACGGTGTTGTGCCAAGTAAAAGAAAATTAGGATATGGTAATAAAATTTGCAAGATGTTAATTGAAAAAATGGTTGCTATGGGATATGATGAAATTATAATTACTTGTAATGATAATAATATTGGTTCTAAAAAAATTATTATAAATAATGGTGGAGAATTTATTGAAAGTGTTAATTATAATGGTAATACAATAATTGATAGATATAGTATTAATAAAAAGAGGTGAAAGTATGGAAAATTTTAAGTTTAAAAAGAATTTAGGTCAGAATTTTTTACAAGATGAAACGGTGTTGCAAAGGATAGTTGATAGCATTGAGTGTTCTAAAGATGACTGTATCATTGAAATTGGCCCTGGACATGGGGCTTTAACTAAACATTTAGTTAAATATAATTGTCCTGTTGTAGCATTTGAAATAGATAAGGAAGTTAAAACAGTTTTAGATAAGATAAATGCTGATAATTTAAGAGTAATTTATGAAGATTTTATGAAAGTAAATGTTAAAGCGTATTTACCTGATAATTATAAAAATTTATATATTATTGCCAATATTCCTTATTATATAACAACCCCAATATTAGAAAAGATTATTGCTGAAAATTTAGACGAAAAGTCGTGTACTTTAATGGTTCAAAAAGAAGTAGCTGACCGCTTTAGTGCTAAGTGTGGTAGTAAGGAATATGGCTCTGTAACGGTTTATTTAGATTATTATTATGATATAAAGAAGTTATTTGAAGTCCCAAGAAAGGCTTTTTATCCTGTACCTAATGTTGATAGTGCTATAATCAAGTTAGTACGAAAAGGGGATAAGCTTAAGTTAGATGAGGATAAGTTTTTTAAGTTTGTCAAAAGTGCTTTTCAATTTAAGAGAAAAAATCTTCGTAATAATTTAAAAAATTATGACTTAGAAAAAATTAATAATGTTTTGGTTAAATATAATCATAATCTTCAAAATAGAGCCGAAGAAATTAGTTTAAATGAGTTTATAGAAATTTATAGAAATTTATAGAAAAAATAGGTTTTTGTTAAAAGTCGTTAGAAAAAGGTGCAAATTTATACTAAAAGTCGTTAGAAAAAGGTGTGAATTTGTACAAAAAGTCGTTAGAAAAAAGTGTAAAAGTCTTAAAAAAGCCAAATCTAGAGATTATGAATTACTACTTGATTGGTTGGACGCTGCTTCGTTAGTTTTGGCTTCTTATCGTGTTAGTCTACCAGAAAAACCACTTGCGGCTTATAAAGAAGATGATACCTTTAAATTGTTTATTAATGATATTGGTTTACTAAATTATATGTTAAAAATAAGACCAGAAGATATTTTAGATGATGATTTGTCTTTATTTAAAGGGGCTTTTGTTGAAAACTATGTGGCTAGTCAGTTGGCTGCAAATGATATTGATTTATATTATTGGTTAAGTGATGGTATTGCTGAAATTGATTTTCTTTTATATAACGATGATGGAATTATTCCTGTTGAAGTTAAGGCTGCCAATAACACCCAATCTAAGAGCTTAAAGACATATATGGAAAAATTTAAACCTAATTATGCTATTAGAATAAGTACCAAAAATTTTGGCTATAATGCAGAAACTAAAATAAAATCTATTCCATTATATGCAATTTTCTGTATAAAATAATTTTTTAGAATTACACTTGTAGTTCTTTTTTTCTTGTCTAAATAATACTATTTAATGGTGATATTCGTGATAAAAAAAGGAGATTATATTACTAGAAATAGTTATGGTAATGATACTGTCTTTTTAGTGTTAAATATTAGAGGGGATACAGTTTATTTAAAGGGCGTGTATGCCAGACTTTATGCGGATAGTCCAATGGATGATTGTGTTAGTGTTGATAAGAGTACCGTTGAAGATGATTTTCGTCCCAGTAATTTTATTGATGAAGTAAAAAGTGAAGATAGAAGTAATTTCTTTTATTTACCAGCGCGTATTTTGCATTTAGATGGTGATAGCGAGTATTTAAAACGATGTATGGATTATTATAAACAAAATAAAGTATTTGCTATTGGAAGAAAAATTGATGAAGATACGGTGAGTGATGATATCATTTCTTATTTAAAAGATGCTAAACCAGATATCGTTATTATTACAGGACATGATGCTTACATGAAGAAAAAGGGCGATAAAAAAGATTTAAGAAATTATAAGAATTCATTAAATTTTGTTAAAGCTGTAAAAAATGCCAGAAAATACGAAAGTTCCCATGAAAAGTTAATTATTATAGCGGGGGCTTGTCAAAGTAATTATGAAGAACTTATAAAAGCTGGGGCGAATTTTGCTAGCAGTCCGAAACGAGTAAATATTCATGCCTTAGATCCAGCAATTATCGCTTGTAATGTGGCTTTAACGGAGAAAAGTAAAGAAATTAATTTAATTGAACTTCTTGAAAAAACAAAGAACGGAGAGATGGGAATGGGCGGTATTATTTGTAATGGCATGATGTATGTGGGGTATCCAAGATGAACATAAGTGATATTAGAGATGAGATTAAAACGCTAGTTAATAAAGAAATTATGTTAAAGGTAAGTGGCAGTAGGGCTAAAACTACAATGATGAAAGGAATAGTTAATGAAGTGTATTCCAATATTTTTACAGTGTTAGTCGATGGTGTGAATAAAAGCTTTACTTATGCCGATGTGGCAATAGGTGATGTTTGTATTTATCATATGTAAAGTAATTGTCGAGTAATAGTAAGAGTCTTGATTTTTAGCAATACTTGGTTTAAAATGAAAGTATGTTGTAATAGACAATAGAAGGAGAATTTATATGCAAGTTACATCAGTTACAGTTCGTAAAATCGAAAAAGAAGGTTCAAGAATGAGAGGAATAGCATCAATTCTTTTAGATGACTCATTCGCAGTACATGATATCAGAATTATTGAAGGAGATAATGGCTTATTCATTGCAATGCCAAGTAGAAAAACTGCTACTGGTGGATACAGAGATATAGCTCATCCAATTAATCCTGATGCAAGAAAACAATTAGAAGATGCTATTATTGCTGAATATAAAAAAGCAGAATAGTTAATGTTAACTACTTAGATTATCTAGGTAGTTTTTTTAGTTTTAAGATGAATTTTTACTTGTAATTAGCTTAATAATAGTGTAGCCTATATATCTATAAAACATAATAAGTCATAGGAATTATTTCATTATATATATAGGAACTTATTTTAGCGTAGTACTTTTTAGGGAGTGGAGGGTGGGAAGATTTCCTAATTTTTATTAATAATTATTTTATAAAAACATATAATTTATTGGTGATAATATGGATAATAGATTAGAAAGTGTAACATTAATTAGTGAAATTAAGTTAAATGATAGGAAAAAGGTCAGCTTGTCTGGTTTAAAAAAGCTAGTAAGTTTTGATCCAGAAGAATTTGTTATGGATACTAATTTAGGACCCCTCGTTTTAAAAGGTAATAATTTAGAAATAGTAAAATTAGATATTATCGATGGTAATTTACAAATAAAAGGTAAAATAAATTCGCTAGTTTATTTAGATGGAAAGGATAGTAAGAAAGATAATGGTATTCTTGCTAAGCTATTCAAGTGAGTATTAAATTACAGTTGCTTTGCTTTGGTATTTCTTTTCTTTATGGTATTTTTATAAGTTGGTTTTATCGATTTAATAAAAAATTTTTAGATAAGAGCAATTACTTTAGTAAAGTTATTATTTATATGTTAATGAGTTTCTTGATAGTGATTGGTTATATTGATATTTTTTACTTTGTAAATAAAGGTATCTTTCATATTTATTTTATTATTGTAATGTTAATGGGAGCTTTAGGAGGTAGAAAAATCATTAAGAAAAATAATTGAGGAAAGACTTTTGATTGATGAATTCAATTAAAAGTAGATACTATGCTTAGTGATTGTTAGATGTCTAAGTAGTTATTAGATGTCATAAAAGATTAAAAAAGATAATAAAATGTAAAAATTTTGTAAATAATGGTTAGTTTATAGAAAAAAAAGATTATTAATGATAAAATTTAATTGATAAAGGGTCGTGTGTATTGTGAAGAAGAGTAAGAAAGCCTTAATCATTAAGAATTTACAAAGAAAAGGTATTTTAATTTTTTTGTTGACTATTGTTTTTGTTGTCTTTAGTGGCTTAGTCAGAGACTGGATAGCAATTGGTAATAATTTTATTCAAAAGAAAAATTTAGAAAAAGAATATCAAGAACTTCAAGATAAACAAGAAGTTTTAGAACAAGAAGTTACTAAACTTCAAGATGAAGATTATGTTTTAAGATACGCTAGAGAAAAATATGGTTATAGTAAAGATGGAGAATTAATTATTAGAATTAATGAAAAGGATAAAGAAGATTAATTAATTTAATAAAGATATTAATAATAGTAAAAAAAATATTTTGGTAAAAGATACCAAAAATTTTTTTAGTGAAATAGCTAACATTTTCTTTTCTTTTAGAATACTTTCTTGTATAATAACTAATTAGTGATAAAATGGAGTGATAAAATGGAGTCTATTAAACTTAGTAATATAACTTTTCAATATAATGATTTTACAGTATTTGATAGACTAACTATGCAAATTAATAAAGGTGTTAATACGGCGATTATTGGCACCGGTGCTTGTGGGAAAACTACGCTTGCTAAAATACTGGCTGGGGTTTTAAAGTACAGCGGCAGTATCATTATAAATGGGGTTGAAATTGTAAAAGATAATTTTTATCTTTTGAAGAGGTATGTTAGTGTTGTTACTAACGAAAGATATACCAGTACTAATATGGTAATAGATGAATTATTTAATAGTTTAAATGACTTAAATTTGACAGTGGAAGAAGAAGAGACTAGGGTTAATAAGATTGTCAAATTTTTTAAGTTAGAGAATGTTTTGGAAACGAGAGTTTCTACTTTTACAAAAAGATTTAAAAATTATTTAAAGATAATAAAGGCTTTAATAAGAAATAGTGAATATATTGTTTTTGATGATGTTTTTGTTAATATGGAAGAAGCAGATATTAAAAGAATTGTTAAGTATTGTAAAAATAATAATATAACTATTATTAATATTACAACGGATATGGAAAATTTATTAGATAGTGATTATTTAATTATTTTATATAATAAAGGGATTGCTATGGAAGGTAAGACTTTAGAATGTTTAAAAGAAGAAAAAATTTTAAAAAGATTAGGCTTTAATTTACCATTTATGGTTGATTTATCGATTCAGTTGGGTTATTATGGATTACTAAACGAGATTATTACAAACGAAAGAAAGATGATAAAGACGATATGGAAATAGTTTTAAAGAAAGTCAGTTGTTCAGCGGTTAATGAGGAAAGAAAATTAAATAATGTTACTTGTACTTTCAAAAGTGGAAACATCACTTTTGTCAGTGGTATTTCTGGTCGACTTTTAAGAGATTTACTTATCGGTAAGAAGGGCAAAAGTAGTGGGAGTATTGAAATAAGTCCTGCCGGAACAATTAAAGATATTGGGTATCTAAGTAATAATCCGTTAAAAGAATTTAAAACTAAAACCGTTTATGAAGAAATGAATTATCTAGGGGATTTATATAATTTAGATTATGAAGACCGTAATAAAAAGATGTATGATGCCTTAAAGTTAGTAGAACTTAATGATAGTTATTTAAGAAGAAGTTTTGTTACTTTATCGACTACGGAAATAAAAAGAATACAATTAGCACTTATATTATTTTATAATCCTTTAGTGTATGTTTTTGATTATCATGAGAAAGGTTTTAACTACAAAGATATAGATTATTTAAAAAAAGTGTTAAAAAAGTTAAAGAGTAATTATAATAAAAATATTATTATTGTTAGTGATAATATTAGTTATTTTTTAGATACTTTAGATGAATATATTATTTTTAATAAGGGAAAAGTGGTAGTTACGGGAGATAAGAAGGATTTATATAATGAAGATTTATATAAATATATTAAATGTCCAAAGATAATTTCTTTTATTAAAATGGTTAAAGATAAAGATATTAATTTATCTAATTATTTAGATATTAATGAATTAATTAAAGGGATTTATAGAAGTGTTGAGGGTAAATGAGATATAAGGCAAAGATTAGTTATGACGGTAATATGTATTATGGTTTTCAAAGATTAAATGAAATGCCTACTATTCAAAAAGAATTGGAAAAAGCCGTAAGTATTATCAATAAGAAAGATACGGTAGTTAAGGGAGCTTCGAGGACGGATAAAGGCGTTCATGCTTATGGGCAGGTTGTACATTTTGATTTGGATTATGAAGTACCAGTTGATAGATTAAAGACGGCAGTAAATGCTATATTACCAAGAGATATTAGAGTAAGGGAAATAGAAATTGTTAATGGGGATTTTCATGCTAGAAGAAGTGCGGTTGGTAAAAAATATGTTTATAAGCTTAATTTAGGGGAGTATGATGTTTTTTTAGATAGGTATTACTTGCAGTATCCTTATAAGTTAGATATTAAGAAAATGGAAGAATGCAGTAAAGTTTTCATAGGAGTTCATAATTTTAAGAATTTTACCGCGGGTGAAAGAGATAATTATGAGGCCATAGTTAAGGAAATAAACTTTATTAGAAATGGTAATTTTTTAGAGATAGAATTTGTAGGCAAAAGTTTTTACCGGTATATGGTAAGAAATATGGTTGGCGCGATGATTGATGTAGCCAGAGGAAAACATAGCATTAAAGAGGTAGAAGAATTATTAAATAACTGTGATAAAAGGGGGCAAATGCAAACGGCTAGTCCAAACGGTTTATATTTGGTGGCAGTTTATTATACAGGAGGTTTAGAAAATGGAAAATTTTAAGTTTAATGAAGAATTGTTAAGAGAGGGGTATCAATTTTTAGTCAATAATAAAGGTAATGGGGCTTATGGTGTATTAGAAGATGGTGATTTAACGGCTGATTATGCCGTAGATTTTAAAAATTTAGAAGATTATTTTAATATTAAAGAAAAACTTAGTGATGATAAATATTTACTAGTAATATATGATAGAAAAAGTAGGCTTTACAAGGTTATGTTTGTTAATAAGAAGTTAATTATAGGTTATCCATTTTTGGCAAAATTGTTTGGTAAACATAAAGTAGCAGCGGTAGAAGTTCAAGGAATTTTAAGCATTTTGAATGCTAAATTAAGACAGCAAAGTTTATTAAATAGTGAAATAAAGCGCACGGCAATGGAAAATATCCAGCCTTTAAAACGCTCTAGAATTAATAAAAGAGGGAAAAACTAAGGTTTTTCTAGGAAATTACAGAGGGTTGTGCTAAAATAAAAATGTGATTATGGAGGATATGATATGAATTTTTTTAAAAAATTAATAGATTCAGAATATAGAGAACTTTGTCGTTTTGAAAAAATCGCAGAAGAAGTTATGGCTTTAGATAGCGAATATAAAGCATTAAGCGATGAAGAATTAAAAAATAAGACTGTGGAATTTAGAAAACAATTAGATGATGGGGTAAAACTGGATGATTTAGTAGTTCCAGCATTTGCAACGGTACGTGAAGCGGCTTATCGTGTTATTGGGGAAAAACCTTACTTTGTCCAAATTGTTGGTGGTTTGGCAATTCATTTTGGTAATATTGCGGAGATGAAAACCGGTGAAGGTAAAACTTTAACGGAAACAATGCCTACTTACTTGAATGCCTTAACGGGTAAAGGTGTACATATTGTTACTGTTAACGAATTCCTTGCAAAGCGTGACTCTGAATGGATGGGTAATATTTATCGTTTCTTAGGTTTAACAGTTGGTTTGAATTTAAGAGAATTAACTCCTAAAGAAAAACAAGATGCTTATAATTGCGATGTTTTATATTCAACAAATAATGAAATTGGCTTTGATTATTTAAGAGATAACATGGTTGTAAGAAAAGAAGACCGTGTTCAAAGACCGCTTAATTTTTGTATTGTTGATGAGGTCGACTCAATTTTAATCGATGAGGCAAGAACTCCTTTGATTATTTCAGGGGGTAGATTTGATTCCAAAAATCTTTATATTGATAGTGATAGAGCAGTTAAGAGATTAACGGAAGAAGACTATGATGTTGATGTTAAAACGAAAAATGTTTCTTTGACTGAGGCTGGTAGTAAAAAAATTGAAAAGATGTTTAATTTAGATAATCTTTATGATATTGATAATAGTGCTTTAGTTCATCATATTAATCAGGCTTTAAAGGCTAATTATGGTTTTTGTAAAGATGTTGATTATGTTGTTAGTGATGATCAAGTAATCATCGTTGACCAATTTACTGGTCGTTTAATGGTTGGTAGACAATATAGTGATGGCCTACATCAAGCAATTGAGGCTAAAGAAGGCGTTACTATTAATGAAGAAACGAAGACGATGGCCACTATTACATTCCAAAACTTATTTAGAATGTATAATAAACTTTCTGGTATGACAGGTACAGCGAAGACAGAGAAAGAAGAATTTATAAATATTTATAATATGTATGTTATTCAAATTCCTACGAATAAACCAATTGCCAGAGTTGATTTACCAGACTTAGTTTATGCCACAGAAAAAGATAAATATCATGCTATTGTTAATACAATCAAAGAAATCCATGCAACTGGGCAACCTATTTTAGTTGGTACCATTAGTGTATCTGCTAACGAAAAGTTAAGTGCTATGCTAAAAAAAGAAGGACTTTCTCATGAGGTTTTAAATGCCAAGAATAATGCTAGAGAAGCGGAAATCATTGCAAAAGCCGGCGAAAAAGGCGCTATTACGATTGCTACTAACATGGCAGGTCGTGGTACCGATATTAAATTAGGTGAAGGTGTTTTAGAATTAGGTGGCTTATATGTAATTGGTACGGAAAGACATGAATCTCGTCGTATTGATAATCAGTTAAGAGGTCGTTCTGGTCGTCAAGGTGATGTTGGTACTTCACAATTCTTTGTATCATTTGAAGATGATTTAATGCGTCGTTTTGGTTCGGGTATTGATAAGATTAAAGATGCTTTGATTGCCCTAGGTATGACTGGTGATCAAGCAATTCGTTCCAAGAGATTTACCAAGACTATTGAATCAGCTCAAAGAAAAGTTGAAGGTAATAACTTCGATATGCGTAAAAGTTTGCTTGATTATGATAATGTTATGAATCAACAAAGAGAGATTATTTATAAGAGAAGAAACGCTTTACTTGATAATGATGATGTAACGCCAGAGATTGAAGAAACATTTACTAATAATTTAATTGGTCTTGTTGATAGTCATATTGCTCCCGAAGGATATTTAACAGAACAAGATAAGACGGATATTTTAGAAGAAGTTAATAATCATTTGTTAACTAAGACTAAGATAACTATGGATGATATTAAAAATATTAAAGATCATGAACTTGCTAATTATTTTGAAGGTAAAATTATGGATGACT
Source organism: uncultured Bacilli bacterium (assembly GCA_934096535.1). Taxonomy (GTDB): domain Bacteria; phylum Bacillota_I; class Bacilli_A; order RF39; family UBA660; genus CAG-605. Next base: position 15,208 of record CAKOMC010000021.1, read on the forward strand.
ATAATGATAAGTTAAAAGAAGTACCTTTAGAAGTTATTTCTCAATTTGAAAGAATGATTAGTTTAAGGGTTATTGATGAGGCTTGGGTAGATCATATATCTACAATGGAACACTTAAGAGAAGGTATCGGGCTTCGTGGTTATGGTCAATCTAATCCATTACAAGCATATACGCAAGAAGGTTTTGATTTATTTGACCGCATGGAAGATGAAATTGATCGTAAGATATCAACATTCTTACTTAAGGCGCAAATTTCTAGAAGTGTAGAAGTTCAACCTAAGAAGCAAGAAGTAATTGCTAATGATGGTAAAGAACACGCAAAGAGTACTCCAAAGAAGACTAAAAAAGTGGGTCGCAATGATTTGTGTCCATGTGGAAGTGGCAAAAAGTACAAAAACTGTTGTGGTAAATAACCTCGCAAACCCTTATAAGATAAGGAATTGATAGAAATAGAAAAAATGACAAATTTGTCCACAGATGACAATTTGTCCACATTTTGTCCCCATAAATTTAAAATCGTGGATAAAATGCATGAATTTTATATAAAGATTAGTATGGTGCTATGATAACTATTACTATAAACAAAATTGGATTTAAAAAAATATGTGATTGAAATAATTTAAATAGTGATTGGAGATGAGAAAATGTAACAATGTCCAAATTGTGATAAAATTTATGATGCATCGGAATATAGTAGATGTCCATATTGTTCAGGAGAGTTGGAAGAAGAACACGGCGAAAGATATTATAAAGTATGTCCAAACTGTGAAGGAACTATGGAATGGGAAGATGGAACTTGGATGTGCTCTAATTGTGGAGATGAAATTGAATCTGATGAAGATGATAACGATGGAATAATTGAATTCTAATCAACGCAAATGGAAAAGAAGAAATTTGCTGTGATTTTAAAATATTTAGAGTGATTTTTCCTTAAATATGGTAGTGTGCGAATTTGTCACTACCTTTTTTTGTTGCATAATGATAATATGCAAGCAGGAAGAAAGGTGAATTTGCGAATAAAAGTTAACACATTAGTAAGTATAATTTTAATGTTAGGAATTGTGGTATTCATGCAAAGTGTTTCTGCTAAGAATGTTTATTATTCATTGTGATTAACTAAAATATAATTATGGCGAAAAGCAATTAGAAAGAATGAAGAATTGGTTAAATATTGATTGTTTAAAATATTAAAAAATGAATAGATATGTGTGTTATAATTTCAATATAAGGAGAAGTGCTATGAGTAATAGTGAAATTTTAGAAAATATAAAGGCTATGACATCTGAAGAAAAAAGAAATATTGATTATGGGGTATTAAAAGAAATAATAAAAAAATTATCACCTGATGAGATAATAAAACTTAGTAATATCATTGGTTATCCCGTGTTTACTAGAATGTGTATGGGAGAATTAAAACATCGTTTTGTTTTACTACAAGATGGAGCAGCAGCGATAATTGTTAACAGCAAGGGGCAAATTTTATTGCAAAGTAGAGCCGATAGAGATAAATGGGGCTTACCGGGTGGTTGTCAAGAATTAGGAGAACGATTTCAAGATACTATAATTAGAGAAATAAAAGAAGAAACTAATTTAGATGTTAGAGAAGAAGATCTAGAGTTAATTGAAGTAGTTTCTGGTGCATCGCGAAGAAATAGTTATCCTAATGGTGATGTTGTTATTAATAATACCGTTCTTTATTGTATAAAAAGATATAGTGGAAATTTAAAATGGGATAATGAATCAAAAGATATGCGCTTTTGGGATATAAATAATTTGCCAGTTAATCAAAACGATCCTGATTTGATAGATATTTATATAAGAAAATTAAAGAAATAGTTAATATAAGATGGAGGTTTTATGGAAAAAATAAATTCAGAAAATATAATTTCTGCCCTTTTTTTATTAGGGTTTGATAAGGTTGATGTATTACTTTATATGTGTGTGCTTGCTAAACTTACTCTAGATAATCAAAATGAAGAACGTTTTACTTTAGAAGATGAAGATTTTTCTTTTCTTTTTTGTCAAAATATTGAATTTAATGGGAAAGTTCTAGAAATTAAAGGAAACGAAGGATTAGATACTACTGTCATGGTCATTGATGGTAAGCCATATTCTTTAAGAAGAATGCTAAAATGTAATGAAAAATTTATGGAACAGATAAAAAAGTTGGACTTTGAAAAAATTATTAGAAGAAAAATAAACATTATGTGCGAAGATAAAGTATATATTTATAGAGAATTTTTTAGTAGTAAAGAAATTGATATAATAAATAAAACTAGTAATTTAACTTTAAGTATGAAAAAGAATAAGAGAAATTGCTTTAACTAGAGAGCAATTTTTTTATTTAATAGAAGATTTTTTTCTTAATGTTTGATACAATTGAAATATAATAAATGAAGTATAGGGTGATTAGTGTGAAGTTAAATAAAAAAATGATAGGGTTTATTTGGTTGTTATTGGTGCCCCTTGTTGTCTTAGCATCTTCTTCTGAGGATACGTTTATTTTATTTGCAATACTTACAGAGGCTTTCATAACTATCCACATGACAATTTTTGTTATTTGGCCTTTATCAAAGTTGCTACCTTTTAATGATAGTCGTAAAACCTTTTGGACATTGTTTATATTTAGAATAGTATTCTTATTGTTTTGCGATTTCTTTGTGACTCCAGGTGTATATACGTTGGATTTCCTTTTTGTATTTATTGGGGCTTTTATAGTAGTGCCAATCGCGGCGGTTGCTAAAAGAAAAGATAAAATTGATAATAGTAGTAAGGTAAATGATTTAATTTTAGATAATAATAATGTAGAGAAACCTTCTTTAACTCCTTCAATTAGTGATGAGAAAATAAAGCTTAGTGAGAAGAAAAATGAAGAAGTAATTAGAGAGGCTATTAAAAATTTAAAATGTCCAAAATGCAATGAAAAATTAAGACCAATTGATAGGTTTTGTCCTAATTGTGGAGCCGATGTAAAAAAAGAGGTTGAATTTCAAATAAATAATGCCGGTAAACAAGCGCCAATTATAAAAAAAGAATATGTTTTGCCAACAAGTTTTCCTGATATTTATAATAGTTCAGAGAACAATGTTTTAGAAGAATATATAAAAATAGAACTAGAAAATCAAAAAATTGACTTAAATACTAAATTAATGCCGTTATCTACTTTAAAGCGCAAAAAAGTTTTAAGTATAATTTTTTCTATTCTGGTGTTTGTTTATATATCGATGATTTTCTTCCACTTTCCCTTATTAACTTATATTGTAGGTATTATTATTTTAATATTATTCTTTGCAATAAGTAGAAAATTTAATTTAGTTAAAATGATTGCTAAAGAAATAAAGGCTAGACCTACGGAAAAAATGGATAATATAATTATTAATATCGTAAACAGTTTAACCGAGGATAATTTATTAACATTTAAAATATGTTCTTTCTTAGTTGCGGCCTTTTTACCATTAATGATTTTTATGACTCCCAAAATATTCTATGAAAAACAAGGTGATGGCTATGCAGTTCGCTTCTATGCCTATGGTTTATTAAATTATAAGAGTGCTACCATCCCTGAAGAATATAAGGGTAAAAAAGTTATCGCTTTAAGAGGAAATACTTTTTCCAATATGTATTTCTTAGAAAAAGTAACACTTCCCGATACTATAAAAGAGATAAGAGGTCAAACCTTTAAATATGATTGGAAATTAGCAGAAGTTAATATACCTAAAAATTTAGAATATTTAGGTGGCGGTGCTTTTTACAATTGTATTTCTTTAAAAAAGATAAGTTTACCAGATACTTTAACATATATGGGTGGGGAAACCTTTTATAATGCTACTTCTTTAGAATATGTGAAATTATCGCGAAATTTAACGGAGATAAGAGGTAATACTTTTGAAAATTGTTATTCGTTAAAAGAAATTGCCATTCCTGATAAGGTTACTAGAATAGGGGGTCACGCATTCTATGGTAATCATAATTTAGAAAAAGTAACATTAACTGAAAATAGTAAGCTTACGGAGATTGGCTCTTCAGCATTTAGACAATGTTATAAACTTAAAAATATAAAAATACCTATTTATACCACAGTAAATGATAGAGCCTTTAAAGAAAGTCCAACCAAAGTAAATTATTTTAATTAAAAGTTGAGGATCAGTATGGAAACAACAAAATTTATACATTTATTATATGTACCCACTATGGCGTGCAATATGGCTTGTAAATATTGCTATTTAGAAGATAATACTAAAGATGAATTTAAAAAAATGAACCCTTTAGATACTTTAGAATATGCCATAAATAAATTTAAGGAACAAAATGTTATACCTTTTAATATATCTTTACATGGTGGCGAAGTTACCACTTTATCCCATAGTGATTTTTATGATTTAATAAAGTTTATTAATGATTATTATGATAAAAATAAAGAATTAATTAGGGCAGCTGGTTTTAAAGTAAGTAAACCGCATATAAAAACTAATTTATATGGAATAGATAGACATATAGATACGATAAGAAAGTTTAATGTTTCGGTATCAGGAAGTTTAGATTTACCACTTTCTTTACATGATGAATATAGAGTTACTAAAGGTAATGGCAAGACTTTAGATCAGATTTTAAAAAATATTGAATTAATGAAAGACATTCCTAATAAAAAGAAAGTATCAGCTACTATTTTTAAAGAACATTATAAAAGTTTAGATGCCATAATTAATGATATAAAGTATTTACACAATAATACTTGTCTGGATATGAATGATTTTAATTTTATGATTGGGTTTGATTATAATTCCAATGGTATTTTACATCATATTAGTGAAGAAGAACAATTAAATTTATATAATAGAATGCATCAAGAATTTGATAATACGGATTTAGATTATGGTGTTAATGGTCCTTGGTTTGATGAGTTTGGACCGGGATATTGTTCTAATTGTGATAATTGTGGCGAAAAGTTTTTCTTACTTGAAAAAAATGGTGATATTTACTCCTGCGTTAGAGGGCAGAAAAATCCTGACTACTTTTATGGTAATATTTATAGTAATTCGGTGGCTGAGATATTAGATAATGCGCAAAAAATGATATTTAAAAATCATAATATTATGCCTTTTAATAAAGAATGTAGTAAATGTGGATATCTTTATCTTTGCAAAACAGACTGTCCTTTTGTTAAAAATACTTATAAAACCAATAAAAGTTATACTTGTTTGTTACAACAGAAAATGTATCAAGATAGAAACTATACTAAAGATGTTAATAATGAATTTGTTTATGAGTATGTAAAAAAGATGCGTTTAGAAAATCCTAATGAATATTTATCTATTGTTTCAAAAAGATTAGATTATCCAACTTTAGAAGAAATAATATCAAAGGATAGAAGCTTAAAATATATATATGATAAAGATAGTTTTATTTTAGGAATTGATGGTAATTATTATAATTTAGAATCGCAGATTATAAAAAAGAATAGAGATATAGTTTATATAACTGAAGAATCTAAAGTAGAAATATTTATGAAAAAGAATTTGATCAATGAAGTGTGTGATTATCCTGAAAATAATTCTTTATATATAATGTTATTATCGGGAAATTTAGTTAAATATGGTGATGAAGGACGAATTAAACAAAGACATATTGCTACTTGGCAAATTTATAAAGGCATTTTAGATGATGGTCTAGCTTTAAAAAGTGATTATTATTGTTATGACATATCTAATTTTATTAAAGAATATAAGAATGCCTATTCAATAGATTGTCCTAATAATATCTTTTTTACAACAGCTTCTTTAAGAGATTATCATTATACGAAACAAAAAGAAAATGCTTATTATCATATTCAAGCCATAAATTTGCCGTTTCAAAATATAGAATTTTATTATATAGATAAGGAGATGTTTTAAAATGTTTGATAAGCCAGAAACTTATGAAGAATTAATTAGAAAAAAACGCTGTGTAGAACTTACTAAACATTATAATATTACAAAACAAGATTTAGAAACTATTTATAACTTTTTAAGAGATAATCCTGATGGTGATATAAGATGTAGTGGTAATTCAATTGTTTTGATTTTTAAAGATAATACTAGTAAGAGTATTGTTATTTCCGCCAATTGTATTGATGCTAGCATTGATGGAATTCACTTAAATAATAAATCATTTAGTATATATCCTCATATATATGTTAGTAATTCTAGCGGTAGTAGTTGGAGTTCTAGTGGGGGTTCTTCTTCTAATAATAACAACAATAATAATAATAATAATAACAATAATAATCGTTAGGAGTTATAAAAATGCCACTAATATCGGATACTAATCAAAAAAAATTAGAAAAATTAAATATAAATATTAAGACTAAATATATAGTTAATAAGAATATCTTAGAAAGAAATACTGATAATAGTAAAAATGATAATATCAAAGATGGTATAAGATGCGAAAAAGATTATTTTTATAATAATAAACTACTTTATATTGAAAAAAACTTCGATACAAGAATGCAATATTCTTATATTCAAAGTGAGGATAATGATAAAGATTATAAATGTTTAAATTGTGGAATGGTAGGTAAGCTAAGTGAGTTTGTAAATGGATGTCCTTACTGTCATACTATTTATAATATAGATTATGAAGACAAAGACTTAGGAAGTAAATACCACTATGATAGAGTACTAAGGAATCCTGCTTATTTATTTATAACCGGGATAGTTGATTATGTTGTAAGTATCATTTTTATGTTTATTTTGTTAAAAAATATATCGCGAACTTTTAACGAATATGATATTGCTAAAGTGTTTATTTATGGGAGTATTTTAGCCATGATACTTTATTATTTCTTTTATATAGTTGATGCTTATGTTATTTTAGAACCTATAAAAAGATATAAAGATAAAGAAAATAAAAAACAAATGGAGTTTTGGTCAAGAACAGGAATTAATAAGAAAACATTTTTTAATAATTTAAATTATGAGGTTAGTAATAAGTATTATAATAGGGCTGATATAATTGATTATGATATTTTAGATTATGATTCGTTTTTAGATTATCATTTAAATGATGATTATTTTGTTAAAGTTAAGGCTTATGTTAGAATTGTTTATTTTATAAATAATAAGTTTAAGGCTAAATATATTGAAGATACTTATGTAATGAAAAAGAATACTAATGATATTGTAAAACTAGAAAGTGGTTTTAATAAGATAAAATGTCATAAGTGTGGGGCGAGTATTGATGTAACTAAGGGTGTTTGTGAGTATTGTCATAGTAGTTCAAAGTATTTTCAAGAGTGGTTTTTAGATAAATAATTCATGTAAATAGGAATTTTAATGATGGAAATCTAATGGGTAGCTGTTAGATTTTTTGTGTTGATGTTCATATTTAGATATGCTAAACTATAGGCAATTATGGAAAGAGTGGTTGTTTATGGATTTACAGTTAGTTTTTAAGACCGATAATATTTTGTTTACTAAAGTATCTATTGAATTAATTGATGAGTATTTAGAATTAGTTAATGATAAAACTATTCAAAGAAGTACTTTAACTAAGGAAAAAGAGTATAGTAAAGAAAAAGAACTAGCATGGATACAAAATGTTTTGGCTAATAATGAATTAGTTTTCTCAATGTTAGATAAAAATACCAATGAATTTATTGGCAATATTAGTTTAGGTGTTATTAATGATGAGGTTGCTGAGATAGCACTTTCAATAAAATCTATTATGCAAAATAGAGGCTATGGGAAAGAAGCAATTAAAGGCTTGATAGACTATGCTAAAGAAGTTTTACATTATAAAAGGTTAATCGCTGTTATATTTTCTAATAATGAAAGAAGCTTACATTGCTTTCAAAAACTTGGCTTTAGAGAATATAAAAGAGAAGAAGCGGTAAAAGTGGATAAAGGTCAATCTATAGATGATATTTATTTAAAATTAGAATTGTGAGTTTTAGAAATTAAATTATATCCTAAAATGAAGGAAAGTATAGTATAATTAAATTAGGTAGGTGGGTTAGTTATGACATTTACTTGGTTAGTGTTATTTATTGTCTTGGTGTTTATTGAACTTGTTACTGTAAACTTGGTAACTATTTGGTTTGCTATTGGTTCTTTAGTAAGTTTCTTTGTTAGTTTATTTTCTGATAATACTTCTTTGCAGATAGGAATATTTGTTGTAGTAAGTTT
>CAKOMC010000022.1 GCA_934096535.1 uncultured Bacilli bacterium
TATAGGACTCGAACCTATGACCCCCTGCTTGTAAGGCAGGTGCTCTAACCAACTGAGCTAAGCGTCCGTACATACATTTCAAAATATACCATTTTATCAACAAATTGTCAATAAAAACAATATCCTTTTTCCTTAAAACTTTGTTTCTTCTTTCAAGGCATTTATAATTTATCAAATTTTTAAGCATAAGTCAATTACTTAAAGTTAATTTGTAAAAAAAATATGGCATAAAATGAAAGCCGCACCAATTCCGCAAAGATCAGCAAACAACCCCACCTTTAAGGCATACTTACTTTTAGAAATTTTAACACTGCCAAAATACAAAGCCAACACATAAACAGTCGTATCGGTACACCCTTGTAAAACACTAGCAACCAACCCATAAAACGAATCAACACCGTATTTTGTAAAAATATTATTCATAATAGCCAAAGAAGCATTCCCGGAAATTGGTCTTAAAAGAGCCATCGTTGCGACTTCATTAGGAATATTAATTCTAGTAAATAAATTATTAAACGGACTTAATAAGAAGTTTATAACCCCACTTTTAACAAACAAATTAATAGCAAAAACCATTCCAACAACAGCCGGCACTATATCAAATACCGTTTTAATCCCCTCTTTAGCCCCCTCTAAAAATTTATTATAAATATCAACTTTCTTAAAATAACTATAGATAATAATAATTAATACTAAAATAGGAAGACAATAATCCATAAAACTCCTTTCTTTTTATCCCTTATTTTTCCTTCTAATAAGATAATCAAGAGTTAGTCCACATACTGATGATATAGCAGTGGCAATAATACTTGGTAAGATAATACAATTAGGATTTAGACTACCATGAGCCATTCTAAGGGCTATTGTCGTCGTAGGAATTAAAGTAACTCCGGCGGTATTTAAGACTAAAAAAGTTATCATAGCCGTCGAGGCCGTATCCTTATTAGTATTTTCTTCTTGCATACTAGCCATAGCCTTAAGACCAAACGGGGTTGCCGCCGAACCCATTCCTAACATATTACAAGCAATATTTGAAGCAATATAATCTAAAGACTTACTATTTTTATCTAAAGAAGGAAATAATTTACAAAGAAAGGGTCTTATTAATTTACCAAATTTTTCTAATAAACCACTAGAACTAGCCAGACTCATAATCCCCATCCATAATATAATAATAGGAGCCATATCTAAACAGAGATTTAAACCACTATAAACAGCATTTAATATTTCTTTATTAATAAACTCTCCGTTACCAGTTAAAAGGCTATATATAATAGCACTCCCGCATAAAAAGACCCATATTAAATTAATCATATATCCCCTTTTTACTTCTTATTTTAAAGAAGTTACTTTTCCCAAAATTTTAAAAACTTAATTATTCTTTTTAAAAGACTTTCTTTATCTTTAGAGTTATTCTTTTTATCATTATCTTTACTAACATAAATAGGTTCTTTACTAATTATTTTATTATCTAATTTTATTAAACAATATCCTACTACTTCTTTATCTTCATACCTTGTTTTCTTTTCTAACTCATAGTTTATAGTTATTTGTTTTTCTTCTGAAGGCGTTAACAAAACATTAATATCTTTAGCGATATATAAGTTATCATAAAGCACATTATTAGGAACATTGATTTTACCTTTTTTTAAAATTGTAACCTTATTATATTTCTTAAAATTTTTTTCATATAAATACTTATGAGTAGCAAAGTCATCAGGATCATTTAAGGTTACTATTACTAATCTTTTATCATCTTTTAAAGCCGCAGTTACTAAGGTTCTTCGGGCTAGTTTAGTAAAACCAGTTTTTCCGGCAATCGTATATTTATAACTAGTTAATAATTTATTTTTATTATACCAATCATAAGTTTTATAATTAGTAGTAACTATATGTCTTTTAGTCCCACTAATTTCAACGAAATCCCTATTATTAATAGCATAACTCATCAGTAAAGCCATGTCATAAGCTGTCGAAGTATTACCCTGCTTTTTTTCATTTTCTAAGCCACTCGAGTTTATAAAGGTTGTACTGGTCATTCCTATTTCCTTAGCTTTATCATTCATCATTTGGACAAATTTATCCATATTACCCGCTATTACATTAGCAATCTCAATAGCGGCATCATTACCACTTCTTAAAAGCAGACCATATAATAAATCTCTTAAAGTTATTTCTTCATCTATTTCGATATATATATTAGAGCCATAAGCTTTTAAGACATCTTTATCCACTTTTATTTTTTCATCTAATACCCCATTTTCAAGAGCAATTATGGCCGTCATTATTTTAGTAGTACTAGCAATAAGTTTTTTTTCTTGCGTATTAGCGCCTTCTATTACTCTTTTACTATCAGCATCCATGACGATATAACTAGAAGTTCCATAAACTTTAAGAGGAATTAAAAAAAGAATAAGTAACCATAAGTATTTCATATAGTATCACCTAAATAACTATATGAGTTATAACTTAATAGTAGACTTATTCTTAAATATATTTTCTTAGTAAGAAATATCGCTTTTATAAACTTCAATTACTGGTCTTACGCCTAAAATACCATCCTTATTAGCAGGAGCACTATGAACTCTTCTAGCAGTGGCATAGAAAAACCAATCATAACTAGACTGTGTAAATCTAGGGGTTTCTAACCAAAAGCCATCAAAATTAGAAGTGTTTTTAGTTGTAAAATTGGTGTATGATTAACTTATGATAATGCCTTAAGTATTAACTTTAAGACAATTTCCAAAGTTATTGACAGAATTTTGCTAGTTAACTAACAGCAACTTTAATTAAAAAAAATAGTATCTGTTAGATAAAATAAATCCTCTTTATTTAATTTAATGTTTTTAATTATTATTTTAATCTTTACTTTATAATCACCTATTTGGTAGCAATATTTGATAACTTATATCTTTTTATATTTTACTTGATTTTACATTGCGTTTATTTTTAGTGAATTTAATATTAAGGATAGACTTAAATAATTTAATTATTTTCTTTTAATTAAAGAATATAAACTTAGTAAAAATAAAATAAACCAGATATTAAAGAGAATGTACTTTAAATATTCTATAAAAGTATAACCTATTACTAACATATTAAGGTTTAAAAAAGCAAATACTAAGTAATTACTTATAAAAAGAGTACTAATTAATTTAATAAATATTATATTCATAATAAAATATATTTCTATTTTAGAAAAAATATTATATAATTAACTAGGTGATTTTGATGGAATTAATTAAGTATGTGATCTTAGGTATTATCCAAGGTTTAACAGAACCACTCCCTATTTCTAGTAGTGGTCATTTATTAATATTTAGAGAATTATTTAATACTAATATGTTTAATGATTTAAACTTTGAAGTTATGGTTAATTTTGGTTCATTTATTGCGATTTTAATTATCTTCTGGAAAGATATTGTTAGACTAGTAACTAGCTTTTTTAAATATTTATTTGCTGATAAAAAAGAAAAAAAGAAATACTATGAAGATTTTAAATATTGTATGCTAATTGTTGTGGGATCTATTCCGGTTGGTATCATTGGTTTAATATTTAAAGATAAGATTGAGGCATTTGCTAGTGTTAAAGAAGTAGGTTTTGCTCTTCTAATTACAGCCTTAGCATTATTCATCGTAAAAAATAGTAAGGGTAAGAAAAAAGATAATGAAATAACTTATAAAGATGCTATTATCATTGGTTTATTTCAAATGTGCGCCTTACTTCCTGGGCTATCTCGCAGTGGGATGGTACTAGTGGGATGCTTACTTTGTGGTTTAAATAGGGAATCTTCCTTAAAATATACTTTTATGTTATATTTTCCCGTTTCCGTTGCTTCCTTTGGTTTAAGTAGTATTGATGTTTTAAAGAGTGGCATTGCTAGTAATTTATTATTAGGTTACTTCTTAGGTATGGTTGCTGCGGGAATTGTAACTTACTTTACTTACCAATGGTTATCTAAAATTGTGCAAAATGGCAAGTTATGGAAATTTTCTATTTACTGTGTAGTTGTAGCCTTATTTATCTTTATTTACTTTAGATAGTATCTATAATCACTAAAAGACTTATCGAATTTGATAAGTCTTTTTAAATTATAAATTAATATATTTTACAGGATTACTTTTATTTTTTTAAAATATTATTTATTTTAGACTTAATACTTTCTTTGTCAAAGCCTAACTGTTGCATGCTTTCGTTAACACTACCACTAGGCATTACATCTTCAATACCAATGATATTATCATAAGAAGTATAACGACACCACATATCTTTACCCGAAGATTCTAACACAATAACTTTGCCAACCAAAAGAGAATTTTTATCACTATCACTCATTTTATCTAAAAGATTCTTACATGGTACCGAAACTACTCTTAAATCAAGGCCTTCTTTCATTAATTCCTCGGCAACAACTAAAGTTAAAGTAATATCAAAACCACTACTCAATACGGTTGCAACATTACTCTTGCTTTCCCTAATAATATAAGCCCCCTTACTAGCGTCGGTTACTTTGCTTCCCTTTAAAATATGCGTTATTTCCCCACTTAAAATCAAACAAGTAGTCTGTTTAGCTTTTAAAATTGTGCCCCAAACGCCGATAATCTCATTAATATCACTAGGTCTAAAAACTAAAACATGGGGTATATTTCTTAATACATTAAGTACCTCAAAACTTGATTCCACAGCGCCCTTCTTGGAATTACTAAAACCATCATGAGTAAAAATATAACAAACCGGCAAATTCATTAATGAATTCATTTTTATATCTTCTAGCATACTATAAGCATATCTTAAATGGGTTGCTGCAAAGGTTTGAAAACCGTAAGTAGAAATCCCGCTTACAATACTACCCATCGCGTTTTCTCTAACGCCAAAAGTTATATTGCGTCCCAGATAATTTTTAGAGGTAAAATTAGCTTCCTTACTTAAATTAACGCGACAACTAGAAGCCATATCACTTGAACCCCCTAAAATAAAGGAAATCTTATCAGCCAAAATATTTAAAATTTTATTATTGGATTCTGTCATTTCTTCTTGATAAGTATTTTGAATTTTAAAACTATTCATATCAATATTAAAACCAATATCTTTATTATCAGCAAAATTAACCAGCATTCTAATTTCATTTGACGGATATTTTGCCATCGCATCATGATATTCCTGCCATAATTTGAACTTCCTACCAACTCTATTTTGAATATGTTTACGATAACTATCTAATAATTTATCATCAACATTAAACTTTTCTGTACTAAAGCCATATTTTCTCTTTAAATTTTCTAAATCATCTTTTGTTAAAGGGTGGTCATGAACAATATTAGTATTTTGATTGAACGAATCTTTACCAATAACAGTTTTAATTTCAATTAAACTAGGTTTATTAGTTACTCTTTTAGCTCTTTTAATAGCTTTATCAACTTTATCAACTGACGAACCTTCACCAACATAATCGGTTTGCCAACCCATACTGGAAAACTTTTTTAAAATATCATCAATACTAGATTTTTCTAAATTATTATCCATCGTCATGTTATTAGAATCATATAACACAATCAAATTACCCAAGTTATAAAGTCCCGCCAAAGAAGCTGCTTCCATCAAAAGTCCTGATTCTATATCGCCATCACTTATTAAACAATAAATATAATGGTTAATCAACTTTTGACTCTTAATATATTTACTTAGTAAACTCTGATAATATTTTTCTCCCATGGCCATACCTACAGCGGCACTAAAACCATACCCTGATGGTCCCGTCGTTAAATCAATACCATTAGTCTTTAACATATCATTTAAAAGAGGTGTCTTACTATTTGGTTGCCCAAACTTTTTTAAATCTTCTAAAGTAATATCAAAACCCGCCATATACATATTAGCATACACAAGACCCGTTGCATGAGCCGCTGACAAAACTAGACGATCACGATTCAACCACTGTGGAGAAGTTGGCATAATGTTTAGATGTTCAGTAAAAAGTGTATAAATAATACTGCTAGCTCCCAAAGAAATACCTGGATATCCAGCGCCAGCCGCATCTATCATATCAACACTAAGTATCTTTAATAAATTCAAATATTTTTTTGTCTCTTCTTTCATAATACCACTTTATCCTTTTTACTTTTGTCTTTAATTTAATCTTTTTGATTTTTCCTTATCATTATTTTTTAATATTAATTTAATTATTATTTTCTAAAAGGTCATTACACAATTTATATAGTTTTGCCATAGCATCTTTATTATCGTTTTTAGCCATATTATTTTGCATGTTTTTTAAAATACTTGGATTATTAACTATATTTTTAATTTCTCTAGTCAACCCAAAAGAAGTTCTAAAACGCTTGCCATAACCATTTTTGGTAAAAAATTTATAATTAGCAATTTCTTGACCGCCACTTGCATTTATCATCATAATAGGTTTATGAAAATATAAACACTCCGTTGACTGGGCTCCACCTGGTTTCGAAATCACAAAATCACTTACTTGTAAAATTTCTGGAACATTAGTTATAAAGCCTAAAGTATGGACATTAGTAATATGATTATTGGCAATATAATTATCCACAATTTCTTTACTCTTTTTATTATTTCCAGCAATATAAATAATATCTAAATCCAGATTATTTTTCATAAGTCTTTTAATATAAGGAATTGAAGCAGTCGAACCATTACCACCACCACCAAAGAATGTTACTACTAAGCGGTCGCCTTTGATTCCCAATTTTTTTAATAAATTTTCTTTTTTAAAATTATTATCTACAATTGGGGCAATAGGAATCCCTAACGGTTTTATTTTTTTCTTATCTATTCCTCTTTTTACTAAAAACGGTACTTCACTCTTATCGCCAACAATTAAATAATCATCACATTTATAATCATTAAGCCATAGTTCACACGACTCATAATCGGTAACTACAGTAACTAATCTAGAATTAATTAAACCTTTATGATTATAATGACTTATCAAACTACTTCCAAAAAAATGGGTAGCAATTGTTAAATCCGGATTAAAATCAGCAAGAATTTTTCGCATTCTTTTATTTTTGAACAAAGTTGTAGAAATATAATCAGCTAAGTATCCTCCAATCACCGTATTACTACTTTTATAAAACATATCATGAATAAATGGTGTTTTTAACATAAAAAAGGAATTGACTTTTTGACTAACCTTTCCAATTAAAGGCATTGCATAATCCATTAAATCAACGCATTTAATTTCCAAATTACTGTTTTGTTCTAAAAAATACCTTTCAATATATTTTCCTATTGCTTTATGACCATTACCATAAGAAGCATAGATTATTAATATTTTCTTTTTCATATTTATCCTCTAAGTTAATTATACTAAAAACCCACAAAAAAGTATAGAACCAATCCATTACCGATTTATCTATACTTTACAAATTTATTCATACTTTTCTAATACATTAAAATTATTTTTTACTTTATTATTTTTCTTCTTTTATAAACATCAGCTAAATACTCTTTACGACCAGCATCAATATGATTAAGTTCTGGCTCATTTTCTAAATATTTAATACCTAACCTAGCTAATTCTTTAGGTTCATAAACAACTACTCCATCAGATTCTAATCCTGTCGATTTTAGTATTAAATCATGATATTTAACAGCAAGAACTAATTTATCGGTTTTAGCATTTAATTTTGAAGATATGACAATTAACTTATCTAAATCAATCTTATCAATCATGACGCCATTTAAATTATCTCTTTCAAAACCATAGTTTTTATTTACAATAATTTTTAATATTGTCATCAATGCTTTTTCTTCTCTAGTGAAATCTAAATGACCATTTTCTATTATTTGCCCATCAGCCAGTGGAGTTCCTAAAATTGGTGGATGAATAGCTAAGATTTTTTGAATACGAGGTGATTTACTAGCGTAGGCACCAACTAAGCCACCAGCACTTTCGGTTATTAGTGTAATATTTTCTAACTTGGCTTCGTCTAAACATTGTATTAAGTTTTTAGCAAAATTTCTGGCATTATATTCTCTAACATTGCCTGTTAAGGGATAATCATAAAACCAAGAACCATCAAACATATTATGGCCAGCATCACCTGTAAAACCCGTTTGTTCTAAAATATGCATGCGATGTTCCATCTGACCACCAACATAAATAGTGGGATTTTCTTTATCATACTCGCCTTTTATATAAAGGCTACCTAAATTATTAGGTTTAAATCTTTCTTTTCCTTTTCTATAATTATTCATGTTTAATTTTCCTTCCTTAAAGTTTTCTTAAACATTTCAACCGTATTTCATTATACTTATAACTTCACTTTTTTAATGTTATTAATAAAACTAATCTTAATTAAATTATAATAAAATCTTACTATTTTAATACTCTTTTCAAATTTCTTAATGTCTCAGCCTCGCAAGTACAAGCACTTGTTTTATAATGACTTGCTCTTAAACCAACAAGATTTAATTTTACAAATAATTCATTGTTAAAATCAATAAAACATCTTTTCAAATACTTGTTATCTCGCCAATTAGGAAAATGATAATTTAAATATTTTATTAAAAAGCAAATCGTTTTCTTTACTACATTTTTATCGTTGCACCTACTTTTTAATCTATCCATTTCTAAGAAGACATTTTTTATAAATATGGCTTCAATCTCATTATAATACTTATTTAACATTTTACTACTTCTATATAATTCAAACATAATATCTAGTGATTTAATAATATTTTCCGCCCTTCGTAAATTTTCATCAGCATAAGTTTTTGAAAAGTTCATTTTACTTGGGGTTACATAATACTTAGCAAAGTTACTAAAACCAATTTTATCTTCTTTACACAAATAATAATAAAGATAAGACATCGCTTCATTAGAACTCAATTTATAATTGGGTAAAGTTAAGTCTTTTCTTCTAAATAATTTACCATTTAAACTACTATCTATGGTTAACAAAGCTTCTTTATGTTCCGAAATCAAAAATTCATTTGGGTAAACTTGGCTAGTACTATTAAATAAACCTTTTCCTACATAATGCATTCTACTTAAAACGACATTCATATCACTATATTTTCTGGTATACATAAGTTCATACAAATAAGTATTATTTATATAATCATCACTATCAACAAATGTTACAAAATCACCGCTGGTATTTTTTAATCCATTTAGACGAGCCATCAAAATTCCTTGATGGCGTTGATTTACTATTTTAATATTTGGATATCGTTCCCAATAGTCATTAATAATATCATAAGTATCCTCATCAGACCCATCATTTACTAAAATTATTTCCGTATCTGGATACTTTTGTTGCAAACAAGAATCAATGGCTCGTGCTAAAGTTTTTGGATTATTATAAATTGGCATAATAATGCTTATAAGTTCCATGACCCAATCCCCCCTAAAAAAATTAAGCCTACTCTATCACATTAGTTACTCAAAGTCAAAACATTTTAAAATCTATATATTATATCAAAATCCCACAATGACAAAAAAATACTAACTTTTTTGAACTAAAGCTCATTTTTTTATATGTAAATGAGATACCTATCATTTTTAAGTTAGTATTTATAATAAAGCTTTATTTTTCTAATTTCAAGGTTAATAATTCTAAATACTTTTTTAATTTTTCAAGCATTATTGGCAAGTTTAATGTCAATCCTCTTAATTTTTTTTATCTTATTCTTTATTAACATACATTAATTCTTCAAAAATAAAAGAATGTTTTTCCATAAAACAACATCACTTCATTTAAATTCTAATAATTATTAACAATTATCTACAATTATTCAATAATATTTTTATTAAAATTTCATTTTTCTACCGGAACATTAATAGCAAATTCTTTTTGAATTTTAATTACTTCTTTTTCAGGCATATTTACAGCTATAGCAATTTGCTTAGATGGCATTTTCATATCAGTTAAATTTTTAATTGTTTCCTTCTTAGAAGCAAGAGCTCCTTCAATTTTGCCTTCAATTTTGCCTTCAATTTTTCCATTATTGTGTGCAAGTTTAATGTCAGTATTCTTAAGCTTTTGTTCTTCTTCTTCCTTATTAACATACATTAATTCTTCTTCTATACTAGAAAATTTTTCCATAAAGTCCGCCACCTCATTTAAATCTTCATAATCACCAGCAAGCTCTCTTGAATATTTTATACTATCCGAAGTTAGCAATTTCAAGGCTCGCATTTGCCAGTCACTTATGGTTTCATTATACGGATTATCTTCTAATTTATCAAGAGCGATTCGGATAGTTTTTCCCGTATATGGATGTCTAATTTTTAAATCTTCTTCCTGCGTTACAAACCGATTAACTATTTTTTTATTAAAGGGAAGACTGCAGTTATCAAAGTTTAATTGTATAAATTCGATTGGTATATAATCTTTTCCTGTTGCTTGTTTACTCAAAACTAAACGATATCCATAAAGAACATTCTTCATTACTGATGAAGGGGTATCATAATTATTAGCTTCTAAATTAATATAAAGGTTTTCAGATACTTGTAATAATAAATCCAAGACATTGACTTTATTTTTATAAATTTTCTGGGGTAATTCCGTATCAATAAAATAAGAATTCTTAATTAATTTATAATCAATCCCAATAAAATAAGCAATAATTTTATCTATATATATTTTAATAGTTTTACACACTGCCTTAAAAGGTCGGTCCTTAATTATCGGAATCTGATAATCTGGGTTCTCCTTTTTATATTTTATATAATCTGTTATTATTTTATTTTTTAAATATTTGTTATTCATACTTTATCAATTTTCCGTTTCTAAGAAGTTCTAATGTAGCGTGCCTAATTAGTCCTTCTATATATATTTATTACCGCCTCATGGCTAATTTCCTTCAAAAATTGCTAAATTTTTCTAAAAAATCCAAATTTTTTTACATTTTTAAGCATTTATTTACTTAAAATAAATTTATAACATCATAGTAGCTGGTTCTTACAGGTTCGCCTATTTCTTTAATAGGCACTAAAGTTCCTTCAATATTATATTCGTAATAATTAGTTAAATTTTTATCACACCATTCCTTACTAGGTTCATTACCTTCGCCAAACATTAAAGTTAAATCAATAACTTCATAATCACTTAAGGTGTACTCCGGTGATAGATTATCAGAGCTTTCAAATGATATATACAAAAAGTATTCAGAAAACGAGGTTATTTTATTTAGTTCTAAATAATTTAAAAGTCTATAATAAAAAGAATAGTTATTACCTCCCAAATTTTTAATTGAAGCTCCAGAATAAAAACATCCATCCTTTATTCCACAAAACTGATTAGTTTGAAAACACTTAGAATAATTTAAGTTATATTTCCCATAAAAAGAGTGATTAAAATTTTTTGCCACATCATAAACATGTATACCAAACCATTTATTTTTTCCTTGATATGAAATTGTCCATTTTTTAGCATTGCCGTCATAAACATGATTTATTGGCAAATTATCAGAAGGAACATAACCAAATTCTATATTTTTGAAATCGACAAAGTTATTTAATTTCACATAATACTTTCTACACTCTCCTCCCTCTATTAAATCACCACCATGACTTTGGCAAACCTTATTTATTTCATCTTCTGTTACGGGACTTGATATAACTACTATTTTACCTACCCATTTATCTGTTCCATCATTTTTTATATCATTAATAGTTGTATCATAATCTAGCCATACTCTTAAATCAAAAGATATGGAACCGCTCACTGGAAGATAACCGTTTTTTAGAGTATTAGCTATCTTCCCCTCTTTTAAAGAAGTATTAGTTTCATCATAATTACTTATAATTTTAGGATTTTCATTATTTAAAGAAGCTTTCATAAATTTAGTATCAATATTACTAGTATTTAGAGTTTCTAAATTTATCTTATAATAAGCATTTACATCACAATTATTAGAAATTTTAAAAGTATATGGCACTAACTTGCTACCTGCTTCATTACTTATTGGATACTGTTTTTCTAAATTAATCGCAGTAGTCTCGCTACTATAAGTTATATCAAAACAACTAGTCATAGCTGTATTTACTTTATCCTGACTAATACTTATATTCCACAGGGAATAAGATACTCCAACTCCTAAAAACCCAATAATCAATAATAAACAAACACTTAATATCAATCCCTTTTTCATACAACACCTACTATCAATATCATTCTAGCACATTCTTGTGCGTATTAAAAGAACTTTTAAAGAATAAACTTACTTAAATGGGAAAATACTTTTAAGTAAGGTGATAAAAGTATGAACAATAACCACAATAATTTAGAAACATTAAGAGAAATAAATAACTTAAAAGCCAAGGATATTGCTGAAAAACTGGGTGTTTATAAATCAGTTTATAGTGAATGGGAAAATAATAAAACACCAATTCCCACTAAAAGACTTATTGAACTTGCAAGTATCTATCAAATTAATATTGATTACTTATTAAATTTAACTACTAAAAAGATGACTATAATCCAAAATCCAACTTTTGATTTAAATGAAATTGGTATTCGTCTTAAAAACATTAGAACTTCTTTAAATCTTACCCTTCGTGATTTAGGAGAAAAACTTAACTGCTCGTATTCTGCCTTTGCAGCCTATGAACGTGGTGAAAAACTAATTAATAGTGAAATACTTGTAAGTTTTGCCATCATTAGTAATTATTCAATCGATTATATTTTAGGGCGTACTTCAACCAAAAGCCCATTAACAGACAAGAAAAAACATTAAAGAACTTTTTAAGTATTCTCTAATGTTTTTTTACTGCTATTATTTTATAAACAGACCAATTATTTTCGGTAAAAAGATAAATAGTCCTACAATAGCAGCCGTAATTGCATTAACAAGCACCGCTCCCGCTGCTATATCTTTAGCTCTTCCTGCGTGCTCTTCAAATGTTGGGCACACTATATCTACAACTATTTCAATTGCTGTATTTACCATTTCTAACGAAATAACCAAACCAAACAAAATAAAACAAATTATCCATTCCCACATACTGATATTTAAAAGCATACCCATTATAATCACTAATAACATCATAAAAA
This sequence comes from uncultured Bacilli bacterium, assembly GCA_934096535.1. GTDB lineage: Bacteria > Bacillota_I > Bacilli_A > RF39 > UBA660 > CAG-605. The sequence continues at coordinate 13,039 of CAKOMC010000022.1, forward strand.
TGTGAATCTTCATATTTCTTTCGCTTTTAATACTTGAACCAATTCCTTTAAAAGCATATTTAAAACTATTAATTAACTTCTTATTTTTCATCTTCAAAATTCTTTCTATTATATTCAAAAACTTTTTCTATCATGATAACCATTACTTGTAACATCTAATTAAAACTATCTCTTCATCACATTCGTTTTTACCCGTTTTTAAAGAATCATCTTTAATCTTTTTATAAAGAGTAAATCCATTATTTTCTAAAAATTTAATAAATTCTTTATATTTAGAATAAACTGTAACATAAATAATACTAGTCATAATTTTCGTTGCCCTTTTATAGACAATCTTAAGATATTCCGTACCTATCCCCTTACCTGGATTTATAACCTTAAATGTGGATATCTTTAATATTTTATTTTTCCTTTCCATCTTCTTTAAGTCAAACTTTTCTATAACACCTAAAATATCTTGGTATTTTTCTTCTTTTAAAAGTAAAAAGGAAGTTATATTACCATTTTCATTTTCCGTTATATAAGCAAAATAACCACTTTTTCTTTTTTCCAAAAACCATTTATTAAAATCAGCATAATCATTTCTTAAAGAATTAAAAAAAGCATAATATAAATCTATCTTACTTAAAGATTTTTTTATAATATTCATTCTTTTCCTTTATCCAAATAGGTAATTTTTCTTGTAAAGGAGCAAAACCTCTTCCCTCTTCTAAATAATTTCCGGCATATTTATCATCACCATCATACATTCTTTTTAAAGAACACTTTATCTTCTTACTATTCTCATCAACATCTAACACTTTAACGCAAATTATCTCATCAATTTTTGCATACTTACTAACATCTTTTACAAATCTTTTAGATATTTCGGATATATGAATTAGCCCAACATAATTATCATATTTAACAAAGATTCCAAAAGGTGCATAGCCAGTTACTGTTACACGAATTACATCACCAATATTTATCATGATAAAACCTCTCTTTTTTAAAACTTCTAAAAGTATTATAACAATTATCTTTACTAATGGCAAAAAATTTAGTTTAATAGTATGTGGTGATACAAATGACAACTAATCCAGAAAATATTAATTTAGATAACAATATAGCTGAAAATAACAACAATTTAGCCGAAAATAATAATTCTGCAACTAATAATAACTCTCAAGAAATAACTACTTTAGAAAAAATTCTTAATGTAATTAACATGCTAAGACCATATATTAATGCCGATGGGGGCGATATCGAATTTATTAAGTATGAAGATAAATATGTTTATGTAAAATTTCATGGGGCTTGTGCTAGTTGTGGTAGTATTGATTATACGATTAAAGATGTTTTATTTAATGCCATCAAAGATGATGTTCCTGAGGTTGAAGGTGTTATCAATGTTGCTATCTAAAAGCAAAAAATCTAAGAGTAATAAGTTATATTAAAAAGACTTATTACTCTTTTTTAAAAGCCAAGTAATTTCCGGAATATCATAAACTTTTTTTATTTCATAATAAGCATCTTTTAAAAAGGTCTCATAGTCATCTACTCTCTCTAAAATAGCCATAAGCTCTTCTTCTTTTAATTTATCTTCTAAAATATATTTACTAAAACAATCAAAGAAGTAACTAGGATAAAGCATTCTAGCATAAAAAAGGCCAAAATCATCACGAGTATATCGCTTGTCCAATAAAATTTCTCTTACTAAGTTTAAACAATCATAATCCTTATTTTGATAAAACACTTCCTTTATATATTCTGCATAATCTCTAATGTCATAATCAATCAAAGTATTAAGGCTATTATAATAATTTACTGGTTTATTGGGATAGTAAACACGATAATGGCAAACCGATAAATTATGTGATTTAAAGTTATTATAGTTTAAATAGCTTATTGCATTTTCACCCAATCCTACAAAATAAATAAAACTATGAATTAAAGAGTTTTTACCAACTCGAAAAGAGTTAGCTTGCTCTTCTAAATAATCAATTTTTTCTTGCCAAATAAGACTCCAATCAACAGTATTTCGTTCCCTGATTAAAGGACGATTATTTTTTATTTCTTGAAAGTTTATCGTATCATTTAAAAGACAACGAACTTTAAGTAAGCAATAAGATTCTTTATTATATTCAACAAGATAACGATTATATTTACTTTTAATAAGTAAATGATAATTAGTATTAGAAAGTTCTTCATAAATCTTGGTCAGTTCTTCTTCACTTTTACGCACTTTACAAAAATAATAGATATCGGTCTTAGTTTCTATATAGTAATAAGTATCCTGACTAATATAGTCAGTTATTTCTAAATTATAGTAATATAGGATAAAATTTTTCATATAATCACTAGTTAATTATATGTTTAGAAGTATTAAAAAGACTATTGTTAATCTGTAAGGTAAGCATCGGTTATAGTACCATTACCAGATTTTAATGAACCTTGTTTTAAATTGATGACAGGTTTTACGCCATCTATCTTATTAACACGATTTCCGACAACAAAATCCTGAGTTCCTATTGTTCCATTCGAAGAAACGCCCCCAACAGTAGCAGAAGCTCCGCCATAATAATCGACGGCTGACATAAGCCACCATTGTTTGGCATTGTTTGACAAATAATAATTTATGTTTGAAACATTCCAACCACCAGCTAAAGTAACTTCATCAAAGCTCAACAAAGCAATTGGATAAGTTAAAGCACCATTTCCATAATCGTAATTTGACAAACTGAACGAATCATGTATACTATTGCAAACTAGCTTTACATACTTATTTTCATATTTAGAATTACCCCAAGGACCATAAGCCCATCTATAATAAGTATTTTCTGTACCATAACCCAAATTCTTATAAGTTTCTCTATAATTGCTAATGGATTTATCATTGCAAAACAAATTATCAGATAAGTATTGCTCATATCCAGTATCTTTAATATTATTTTCATACCAAGAATCGACATATTTTTTTATTGTTGAATCATTTATATTAGCATGAGTTTCTTCATATGTCGATGAACCAGGTGTCCCATACATATATCCGACATATGCATTATCATCTGCCTGTTCATTAAAAGCACTTTGACCAATTATCCTATCTTCACTAGCTTCGCCATTTTTATGAGCAACTGTTCCGTCATAGATTATTCTTATAGAACCATCACCATTAATTCTTACGATTCGCCAATAAAATCCTGCAAAATAGACATAGTTATTTTGGACATTACCACGATAATAATAACTTGTTCCATAGTTATCTGGAGCACTGCAAAGTAGTGAGTTTTCAGACTCGGAACTTGTAACATTAACTGCCCCATCAGCATTTACACTTGAACATTTATCTGTTGTATCCAACTGACTTTTTATTGAATTAACAATAGTATCTTCCTTGAAATAAACATTACATTTTGATTTCTTACCCATATTAGTAGTAAATAAACCCCAATTAACATAGTCCCATTGCCCTGAAGAACCATTATCACACTCTATTTTATCAACATAATAACCACTATCTTTAAGCGGAACATTACTAGAATATTCATCATTAATATAAACACCAATAATGTTCTTAGTACTTTCATCATTCATTTTAAAAATTAGTAAATAAAAACTTTCTAGTATTAAAAAACTAATAATTATTAAATATCTCTTCTTCATAAAACGCTTATCCATTTCTTTACAAAACTTGACACCATTCATAGAGTTTAATACTTTATGAAAGTCCCAGTAAATACTGGCTTTGAAGGTTATTTGACCATGAATTTGACCATAATATAACTCCAAAGCAAAATTTACTTGACGCTTTCCGAGGCCTAAAATGCTTAAGAACTTTACACATTTTTCTGACTAAAAATCTGACCACAAAAATTTAAGTTTTATATAGAAAATAGCCCATTTTTATGTTATATTTAATATATAAATTAAAAATAAGCAACGAAAATACGCTTTCATAGAGTATTAAACTCTATGAAAATTGCACTTACTAAAATAAATTGATATATATTACTTAAAATGACATATAGTATTTTTGATGGCAAAAGTTGCATTTTATTTTTATTATGCTATACTGCTTAGTGAAAGAACTCAATTGTTCTTAAATAAAAAGAGATACATTTAAGTTAGTTCGTTAGATGTTTCTCTAGTCCAATATTATATTGAATTTTGAAAAACATCTATTCACAAGGCTGAGTAGATGTTTTTCCATTTAACATAAAGTCAGTATCATTTTCTATTTCCAAAATCTAATATTCTTGCAATTAAAACAAGAATGATTATAAGTACAACTAAGTACTCCACTTGAAGCCTCCTTCATATGGACCAATGCCTCTTCATTTCTAAAAAAATTTAAATATGGACTGAATTCAAAATATCTAACAATCAAATGTATCTATAAAACAGAGTATCACAATAGCCGGTATAAATTCACTTAAAAAAGCTACTTTTTTAATTAAAATTTAATAATTTAGCCATTAAACAATTTATTTTAGAGTATTTAAAAGTGTGCTAATCAAATCTATATTATCTATAGTCTTACTAATCCTATCCGTTACTCTTAAACCATACTTATCTTTAACAAAGTTACTAAAATTTTCAAATTCATTCTTATTACGATTTAATTTCTTTATGTAATAAGAATTTTCTTTTAAATAATTATAATAATTTTTAGTATTTTCAATTTTATACTGTAAATCTAATTCCATAATCAATCTCCAAAAAACTTATCAAGTGGTCTCGGATTTTTAGGTCCTTTAGGAATACTTCCAACATTACTAGCCCCTTTACTAGTTAATTCTTCAATAAAACCAAGCGCCTTCTGAGCCGTCTTAATATGTTCCTGTAAACTATCTACATCAATACTCTTCATTAAATCTTTTATACTATTAATTGACTCATTATCATTTACTGTCTTGTTCGTAAAATTTAAATACGGCCTCCAAGCCGCCTCATCTTCCCCATAAATATCATATATCTCATACAATTTTTGAATAGAACTATCTTTATTGTTTCTTAAGTATTCTGTAATTTTGGGATATTTTCGTAAAAATTCTTTAAAAGCTTCTTTCTTATCCATAAAAAATCACCTACTAAATTTTATTTATTAGTAAGTGATTTTATTTATTTAAATTTTAAATTCATCAAAGAAATCATTTAAAGATACTTGCTCTTCCTTTTTTTCTTCTATTTCTAATTCTCGTGTTTCTGCAACAACCTTATCATCATTTTCCTCTGAAACAACTTCTTCTTTACCGTTTTTATTATTTTTCAAACTACTATCGAAAATAGTATTGGCAAAAACATCATCAATTTTATATTTGCTAACAGCGCCACCAGTTGACTTTAAATCTAAAATAGAAATATCTGTATTTTTAATCTTAGTAATTTCATTATCACTCTTTAAATACAGCTCATCTTTACCATCAGTAAGTAATACTTTAATAATTTTATAATCAAAAGATTTAACTCTTTTAATTAAAGTGCTACCTTTTTTAGCCCGATTATGAGTTTCAAGTTCACTTAATCTTACTCTCTTAGCCGTCTTATTGTTTGTAAATATACTTAAATATTCATTTGAATCTAAAGATAAACCTGCTACTAGAATATCATCTTTTAGATTCATTCCTTTAACACCAGAAGCACGGGCTCCGACTACGGGAATTTCTTCAGTATCTATATTAACATAATAACCTGCTTCGCTTACTAATATTGTTCTTGACTTACTAGAATTTACAGCAATAACTTCATCATTATCTTTTAATTTAAAGGCTAGCATGGCTTTAGAATAACGACTTACTACAAAGTCTTTTAAAATTGATTGTTTTACTAAACCATTCTTAGTTACAAATGTAATCTTTTCTTCCGGATTTTTAAGAATAAAGGCTCCCACTATATATTCTGATTCAGTTAAACCAGTAACTAAATTATTAATATGTTTACCTAATTCTTTCCATTTACCTTCAAAAATCGTATGTACAGGAACATATAAATACTGTCCTAAATTAGTAAATATTACTAAATTATCTAGAGTCGATACTTCGAATAAATATTTTAGATAATCCCCTGGTTTTAAAGTCGTTTCATCACCATTACTTGAAGTGTAGCTCTTCATAGAAACGCGCTTAATATACCCCTCGTTAGATAAAGCAACCATTACATTTTCTTTAGTAATTAAATCAGTTGTATCTAACTTAATATCAGCAATCTCATCAACAATTTCAGTTCTCCTTGGTGTTGGATAATCTTTCTTGATTTTCTTTAACTCATATTTCATAACTTCTTTTAATTTTTCTTCATTACTTAAAATAAGTTCTAAAGCTTTAATATATTTTACTAAATTATCATGTTCTTCTTCTAAGGCTAAAACATCAGTATTAGTTAAACGATATAATTGTAACACAACTATTGCCTCGGCTTGTTCAGCATTAAAGCTAAATTCTTTCATCAAGTTTTCTTTAGCGTCGATCTTATTTTTAGAAGCTCTAATAGTTTTAATAACTTCATCTAAGATATCCATCATCTTTAAGAAACCATCTACAATATTTAAGCGTTTTTGATAAGCCTCTAAATCAAACTTACTGCGTCTTGTAATAACCTCTTTTTGATGGGCTATATAAGCATCAAGCAAAGGCAGGATTCCCAAAGTCATTGGTCGTTTATTAACAATAGCAACCATATTATAGTTATAAGAAACTTGTAAATCAGTATTTTTAAGCAAATAATTAATTATTAAATCACTATTGGCATTAGCCTTTAAATCAATAGCAATCCTAATCCCCATACGGTCTGTTTCATCACGAACTTCAGCTATACCATCAATCTTTTTATCAATTCTAATGGCATCAATCTTAGCAACCATCATGGCTTTATTAACTTCAAAGGGAATTTCCGTTATAATTATTTGTTCTTTGCCTTTGGTCTTTACAATTTCATATTTACTACGAACAATTACTCGACCACGCCCCGTTGAAAAAGCATCAATTATACCATTTTTTCCCATACAGATACCACCAGTTGGAAAATCAGGTCCTTTAACAATATCTAAAATTGTTTCTAAACGGCAATTAGGACTATCTATTCTCTTGATTGTGGCATCAATTATTTCCCCTAAATTATGGGGTGGAATATTAGTTGCATAACCCGCGGAAATACCATTTGTCCCATTAACTAAAAGAGCAGGAAATTTAGCCGGTAAGACGGTTGGTTCAAGTAAGGTATCATCAAAGTTTGGAGCCCACTCTACTGTTCCTTTATCTAAATCTTTTAATAGTTCATTAGCAACCTTAGAAAGTCTAGCCTCAGTATAACGGTAAGCGGCTGGACCATCACCATCAATGGAACCATTATTACCATGAATATCAATTAAAGGCATAGATTGTTTCCACCACTGTGACATACGAACCATAGCATCATAAACCGATGAATCGCCGTGGGGATGGAATTTACCTAAAACATCTCCAACTGTTTTAGCACACTTTGTAAAAGGGTGAGCAGAATCATTATGATTAATATACATATCATATAAAATTCTTCTTTGAACTGGCTTTAAACCATCACGAACATCAGGTATTGCACGATCTTGGATAATTTCTTTGGCATAGGCTCCAAAACGAAGACCCATAATTTCTTCTAAAGCGTATTCTTGAATTTTCTTTACTGTTTCATTTTGCATATAATCACCCTCTATAATTATCTTCTAAAGTAAATTCGACATTTTCGTCAATCCACTCTTTTCTTGGTTCAACCTTATCGCCCATTAAAACTTCAACGCGTTTTTGTGCTAAAGCCGCATCATTAATATTAACTCGAATTAAAGTTCTTGTTTCGGGATTCATAGTAGTTTCCCAAAGTTGTTCTGGATTCATTTCACCTAAACCCTTATATCTTTGAATGGTATACTTACCAGAATTATTATTTTTAATTTCGTTTAATTCATCATCACTATAGGCATAAATTTGTTTATTTTTACCATAATCTAGTTTATATAATGGTGGCAAGGCAATATAAAGTTTACCTGCTTCAATTAAACCACGCATGTAATGATAAAAGAAAGTTAAAAGTAATATTTGAATATGTGCCCCATCAACATCAGCATCGGTCATAATAATAACTTTATCATAATTAGATTCACTAGCATCAAAGTTAGCACCAACTCCAGCTCCAATTGTATAAATTAAAGTATTAATTTCTTCATTTTTATAAATATCTTCCATACTAGCTTTGGCTGTATTTAATACCTTACCTCTCAAAGGCAAAATAGCTTGGAATTTACGGTCACGACCACCTTTAGCAGAACCACCGGCTGAATCACCTTCAACTAAGAACAATTCATTAATCTTTGGATTTTTACTCTGTGCTGGCGCCAATTTACCAGATAAATTTTTTTCTTGTTTACTATTTTTCTTGCCATTTCGAGCTTCTTCACGGGCTTTTCTAGCAGCCTCTCTGGCTACTTTACTCTTTTGAGCTTTTTCTAATATTGTTAAAGCAATCTCTTTATTTTCTTCTAAAAAGAATTGTAAATTTTCATAAACAACATCATTAGTAGCTACTCTCGCTTCTGGAGTTCCTAACTTTCCCTTTGTTTGACCTTCAAATTGTAATAGCTCTTCTGGAATTTTTAAGTTAATAACTGCCGTTAAACCCTCACGAACATCACTACCATCTAAAACACTATCCTTACCTTTAAAAATATTATTTTGTTTAGCATAATCATTAAATACCTTGGTAATAGCCGTTTTAAAACCAACTTCGTGGGAACCACCATCTCCGGTTTTAACATTATTAACAAATGACAAAATTTCTTCTTGATAAGAAGAAGTATATTGCATTGCCACTTCTACTTCAATTCCATTTTTTAAACCTTTAAAATTAATAACTTTATGTAATGGCGTTTTATTTTCATTCATATAATCAATAAAAGATACTAACCCATTTTCATAATGATATTTAACATCTTTATTATCAACTTCATCAACAACTTCAATAGTTATCCCACTAAGTAAAAAGGCTGATTCTTGCATTCTTTCCGCAATAGTTGTAAAAGAAAATTGCGTTGATTTAAATATTTCATCATCAGGTAAAAAAGTAACTGTTGTTCCCGTTTTATTAGTACTCCCAATTGTATGAAGTGGTACTTCTACCTTACCACCATTTACAAATTTAATATTGGAAATAACTCCATCACGATAAATAGTAACATCCATTCTTTTAGATAAAGCATTTACAACGGAAGCACCAACTCCGTGCAAACCACCTGATACTTTATAACCTGCCTCGCTAAATTTACCTCCAGCATGTAATACTGTATATATAACCTCAGGTGTTGATTTACCAGATTCATGCATACCAATTGGTACCCCACGACCATGATCACTTACCGTAACTGAGCCATCTTTATTTAAAGATATTTTTACATAATCACCGTATCCGTTAATGGCTTCATCAATAGCATTATCCACAATCTCCCAGACTAAATGATGTAATCCTCTTTTATCTGTTGAGCCTATATACATACCAGGTCTTTTTCTTACAGCCTCTAGGCCTTCTAATATCTTGATGCTTGATTCATCATATTTTACCATTTTAATCACCACTTAATACATTACCATAATTTTTAA